>CALRZR010000031.1:0-44505 GCA_943372705.1 Opitutus sp. GAS368
TCTACACGCGCGTGCGCGCCAGTCTCCCGCTGCTCGACGGCACCGCCGCCGTCAACGGTCTCGCCGCGCCCGTCACCATCGCGCGCGACGCCCTCGGCGTGCCCGCGATCAGCGGACAAAGCCGCGCCGATGTCTCCCGCGCCCTCGGCTGGCTCCACGCGCAGGAACGCTTCTTCCAGATGGATCTCCTGCGCCGCACCGCCGCTGGCGAACTCGCCGAACTCTTCGGCTCCGCCGCCGTCCCCCGCGACCGCGCCGCCCGCCTCCACGGTTTCCGCACCCTCGCCCGCACCGTCCTCGCCGCCGTCCCGCCCGCCGAACGCACGCTCCTCGACGCCTACACCGCGGGCGTCAACGCCGGCCTCGCCGCTCTCGCCGAGCAACCCTTCGAATATCTCACCCTGCGCACCACGCCCCGTCCGTGGCTACCCGAAGACAGCATCCTCGTGATCTACGCGCTCACCATGGACCTCCAGGACCCCGCGAACCGCCGCGAGCAAACCCTCATGGTCCTCCGCGACACCCTCGGCGAAGAAGCCGTCGCGTTCTTCGCACCCACGCAGACGCCCGCCGACGCCGCGCTCGACGGTTCCACCGCTCCACTCGCACCCATTCCCGGCCCGAAACTCATCGACCTCCGCAAACGCCCCAAGCCCCTCACCGCGCTCCCCGCCCGGCCGTCACCCGATTCCGAATACGCCGCCGCGTTCCCGTTTCTCCCGCGCGATCCCGCGGCCGTGCTCGGCTCCAACGCCTTCGCGCTTTCCGGCGCGCACACCGCCACCGGCGCCGCCCTCCTCGCCAGCGATCCCCACCTCGACCATTCCCTCCCCAACACCTGGTATCGCGCTTCCCTCGCCTGGCCCGGCCACCAAGTCACCGGCGCCACCCTCCCCGGCCTTCACGCCGTCGTCATCGGTAGCAACGGCCGCGTCGCCTGGGGCCTCACCGTCGCCTACACCGACACCGGCGACCTCATCGTCCTCGAAACCAGCCCCATCTCCCCGCGCCTCTACCGCGCCCCCGGCCACGACGAACTCCTCCCGCTCGAGAAACGCACCGAGACCATTCTCGTCAAAGGCGCCGCCCCCGTCACCGCCGAGTCCACCTGGAGCATCTGGGGCCCCGTCGTCACCACCAACGATCGGAAACGCCCCGTCGTCTACCGCTGGACCGCCCACGACCCCGCCGCCACCAACCTCGCGTTCCTCGCCCTCGAAACCGCCACCGACACCCCCTCCGCCGTCGCCCTCGCTCACCGCGCCGGCATGCCCGCGCTGAACATCCTCATCGCCGATTCCGCCGGCGACATCGCCTGGACCGTCACCGGCGCTCTGCCCCGCCGCCTAGGTTACGACGGCCGCCTGCCCACCAACTGGTCCTTCGGCGACCGCCGTTGGCAGGGCCTCCTCCCGCCCGACGACTACCCCGTCATCACCACAAAATCTTCCGGCCTCCCGGCCGAAACCCTCACGACGTCCGGCCGCCTCTGGTCCGCCAACGCCCGCCAAATCGGCGGCCCCGCCCTCGCCACTCTCGGCGACGGCGGCTATGCGCGCCCCGCCCGCGCCGCCCAAGTCCGCGATGCCCTCGCCCCCCTCGAACGCGCCACCCCGAAAGACCTCCTCGCCCTCCAACTCGACGACCGCGCCCTCTTCCTCGCCCCGTGGCAAAAACTCCTCCTCGACACGCTCACACCCGCCGCGACCGGCGAGAAAAAATCCCGCGCCGAACTTCGCGCCCTCGCCGAAAAATGGACCGGCCGCGCCACCGTCGATTCCGTCAGCTATCGCCTCGCCCGCGAATTCCGCGACGCCGTTTTCCGCCGCGTTTTCCTCCCAATTTTCGAACCCTGCTTCGACACCGGCCCCTCCTTCAACTGGCTGCGCCTCCCGCTCGAAGCCCCCTGCTGGACGCTCCTCCGCGAGCGCCCCGCCCACCTCCTCAATCCCGCGTTTCCCACATGGGACGCCGTCCTCCTCGCCGCTGCCGACGACGTCGTGGCCGACCTCGAAAAATCCGGCACGTCGCTCGCCCGCGCCACCTGGGGCGATCACAACACCGTCCGCCTCCGCCATCCCTTCAGCTACGCGATGCCCGCGTTTCTCACCGGCTGGCTGAACTTCCCCGCCGCGCAACTCCCCGGCGACCACGATATGCCCCGCGTGCAAAGCCCCCGCCACGGCGCGAGCCTCCGCATGGTCGTCTCTCCCGGCCGCGAAGCCGAAGGCCTCTTCCACATGCCCGGCGGTCAAAGCGGCCACCCGCTCTCGCCCTTCTACCGCGCCGGCCACGCCGCTTGGGAACGCGGCGACCCCACCCCGCTTCTACCCGGCCCTACGACTCACACCGTCACACTTACTCCCTGACGGAAGCGGCGGTTTCCCAAACGCCGTTTGCATCACGCCTCGCCCACCTATGGAGCCGCGATAATGCTCTTATGTGCGACGAAGCCGGCACAACGGCGCGCTAACCCGCAGCTTGTGCCGACCCGGTTTCCGCGCTTGTTTTCAAACTTGGCCGACGCAATCTTCGCCACACTCAACAAACCGTTCCCCCATGACTGCCCAAACCATCATCGCCGATATCGAAACCCTGCCTGCCTCCGAACGGGCCAAGGTGCTCGCCTACGTCGGTCGCGTGATGGAGACGGATGACTCGTGGATTCCCGACTCATTCAAACAGGGCATGGCTGAAGCCACCGCCGGTAAGCTGACCGATATGGAAACCGTGTTAAGTGGAGCCAAACCTCCGCAACACCGTTCCTGACCTACCGCTTCAAGGCGACTGGCGCTACTGGCACGCTTTCTACGCCCTGCCGCCTGCTCAGAAGGAATTGGTGCGCGCCGCGTGGACGATTTTTCAAACTCGACCCTTTCGATGCGCGGCTCGGCACCCACAAGATTCACCGGTTGTCAGCGCGGTATCGGATGAATGTCTATTCGGTGGTGATCGAAGGAGACCTGCGCGCGGTTTTTTATCTCGAAGGCAGTCTGGTCGTCACGGTCGACCTCGGGACGCACGACATCTACAAAGCGTAACGGAGCGGCGGTTTCCCAAACGCCGTTTCTCCTCGCACGTTTCGCTCCCGCAACCCCGCGTCGACACACCGCCACGCCCCCCGCGAGTTTCCCATTGAGCCGCGCCCGCGCACGGCGCTTGCTCACTGCGCCTCGCGCCGCATGAAGAAAAAAACGAAACGCACTTACTCGGTCTATTTCGGCGGAGAACTCTTCTCGCTCAAACACCTCATCGGCAACGCGTGGCTCGCCGAGGCCATCTACGAAAAATCCCACGGGAAATACCGCTGCCTCCTCCCGCAAAACCTCGTGCCCCGGGGCCGCGGCGGCCGCACCATCCGCGATCAAGACATCCGCGCGCTCATCGCCAGCGACCTCGCTCTCTTCAACTACGACGGCCCCGAACTCGACAGCGGCACCGTCGTCGAATTCATGTTCGCGAAATTCGCCGACATCCCGTCCGTCCTCCTCCGCACCGATCTCCGCAGCAACGGCGACTTCGCCGACGAGCCGTGGAATCTCATGACGAGTTATTTCCCGCGCACCGCGACCGTCATCGCCCCCAGCCTCTTCGCCTACTGGACCATCCTCAAACGCCGTCGCCGCACGCTCGACGACACGCTCCACCTCGCCGGCCAACACAGCTCCGCCGACGCCCAAGTCGCCTGCGAACAGGTCGCCGCCCACTGCGTCCGCGCCCTCGACCGCGTGCTCGCGCTCGAGCCCGTCATGCCGAAACACCTCCGCGAAGAAGCCTACCAATGGCTCGCGCTCCTCGCCGGCCTCCGCGGCAAAGAAAAAGCCCTCCGCAAAGAATTCGAACAACACCTCGAACGAAAAGTAGAACGCGATCTGCTCTGACGCCCCCATCTCCCAGACCCAATTACCCAGACCCTATCTCCGATGCCTCTCCACATCCTCTCCCACCCGCTCGCCGCGCACATCATCACGCACCTGCGCGACAAGACCACGAAGCCCGCAACCTTCCGCACCCTCGCCTACCAGATCAGCCTCCTCCTCGCCATCGAAGCCACGAGCGAGATCGAGTCGGAGGAAAAACAAATCGAAACTCCGCTCGAGACGATCACCGGCCGCGTCCTCACGCACCAACCCCTCGTCGTCGTCCCCATTCTCCGCGCCGGCCTCGGCATGTTGCAGCCCTTCACCGATCTTTTTCCCGACGTGAGCGTCGGCTACATCGGCCTCGAGAGGGACCACGAAACCGCGAAGGCCCGCAGCTACTATTGCAAACTCCCGCCCCTCGCCGGCCGCCACGTCTTCGCCGTCGATCCCATGCTCGCCACCGGCGGCAGCGCCGCGCAGGCCCTCACCGTCCTCAAGGAAAACGGCGCCGTCGACCCCGCCCTCGTCTGCATCGTGAGCAGCCCCGAAGGCGTCGCCGAAGTGGAACGCCAACACCCCGGCACCGTGATCCACACCGCCGCCCACGACCGCGCCCTCAACGCGAAAAAATACATCCTCCCCGGCCTCGGCGATTTCGGCGACCGCCTTTACGGCACATAAGCCTGCTTCGCATACGGTAGGGACGGCTCTCCGCAGCCGTCCGCGCTCGCGTCCACCGGATTGAAAGTTGCACCGCCTCATCATCGTCCTAATTTGCCCGCATGAGCACGCTGCAGGAAATTGAAGGTCACGCGTTGAAGCTGTCCGACGCGCAACGCGCCCGTCTCGCGACGCATTTATTGCAATCTCTTCCGCCCATTCTCGTCGACGAAGATGACGGACTCGCCGAGGCCCAACGCCGCGACGCCGAACTGGAAGCCGACGCCTCCCTCGGCCTTTCGCCAGAGGAATTTCGCCGCGCCGTGCTTTCTTCGCACCGGCAATGAGATTGGTTTACCACCCGAGCGTCCAACGTGATGTCGCAGCGGCGCTGCGCTACTACGACGACGCCGGTGGTCCTGCCTTGGGCGACGCGTTTTTTCGAAGAGCTGACCAAGCGCGTCGCCCAGGCCCACGCGCAACCCCAACGATTTCATCCCGTGGCCGGCGAACTACGCCGCGCCAACTTGGAGCGCTTCCCCTATCATTTTCTTTTCCGCGTGCGTGACGACACGGTCCGCGTGCTCGTTGTGCGCCACCATCGCCGCCACCCCGCCTTCGGTTTGCTTCGCCACTAAAACCCAGCGCACCCCGCACCCGCCGCACCCGCTCCCCTTTCCCATGAACACTCGCCCCACCTACCTCTTCACCGCCCTGCTCGCGCTCTACGCAGCGCCCTTCGCCCTCGCCGCCGACACCCAGACGGTCGAGAGGTTTGAGAAAACCATCACCAAGAAAATCAGTTACCAGTATCTGCTTTCTCTTCCCACGGGCTACGATGCCGCCTCCGACAAAAAGTGGCCGGTGATCCTCTTTCTCCACGGCTCCGGTGAACGCGGCACCGATCCGTGGAAGGTCGCGGTCCACGGCCCGCCCAAGCTGATCCGCGGCCCCGTCGCGAACCCACCTCCAGCTTCAGAACCTGACACTCAGGCCCTGCCTGCCCGCGTGCCCGAGACCGCCGAGGCCCGCGCCCGCCGCGAACAATCCGCCGCGTTTCTGAAAGCCAATTTTATAGTCGTCTCTCCCCAATGTCCCTCCGACAAGCGATGGGATGATGACGGTGTGCTAGCGCTTTTGGACGAGATAGTGGCGAATCACAAAACGGACCAGAGCCGTCACTACCTTACCGGTTCCAGCATGGGTGGCTATGGCACGTGGAGCGTCGCGATGAAATTTCCCGAACGTTTCGCCGCCATCGTGCCGATTTGCGGCGGCGGCAATACCACTGATGTGCGTCTCTCATCCCGCGAAAAGAAGACTGCCCTGCTCAGCCTTGGCGTCTGGGCCTTTCACGGCGCGAAGGATCCAGCCGTCCCACTTGAGGAATCGCAGGTGATGATCGACGCGCTGAAAAAGGCTGGCGCGACCGACGTGCGACTGACCGTTTATCCCGAAGTGACGCACGACTCGTGGACCAAGACCGAAAACGCCATCCCGAGCGCAGCATTGGCGAGGGCTATCTTGGGGGCGAATCACGACGCGTGGACCGAGACCTTCAACAACCCCGAGCTCTACACATGGCTGCTGAAACATAAGCGCGACGCGAAGTAGCCTGCGCCGCCGAAAAGTAGGACGAACTTCAGTCCGCCCCATTTTACGCATTCTACTTTCGCCCCGAAGGCGGACTGAAGTCCGCCCTACTTCACTCCCGCCGCCTTCTCCGAAAAATACTTCGAAAGAGGATTCGCCGGCAGCGCCTTCAGCCCCGCGATCACAAACTTTGCATTCAGCTCCGCACCCGCGCGATTCGGATGTGTGTGCTCGTCGGGCGTCACTTGTGGAAACAGCTTCATCACCGCGTCGCGTCCGAGCGCGTCGTAGCGCGCGGCGACCTTTTCGTTGAGATCAATGAACCCCACACCTTCCGCCTGCGCGACCGTCGCAGCCCAGCCGGCATAACTGTCTTTGTTGCGGGAAATTTTTCCGACTTCGTCCCATATCTTCCGCGGAATTAGCGAACACACGATCGGCGTCGCACCCTTCGCCTTCGTGTCGGCGACAAACTTCCGCAGATACCAGCCGTAGGTGTGCACGACCTCGGGTTTCTTCGTGAGCAGGTTGTCGATGGCCTGCGTCTCCTCACCGATCCCTTTGATCGACGCCCGTGCGCGCGTCGCATCGTTGATCGCGCCACTGTCGTTGTGGCCAAACTGCATGATCACGAAGTCGCCCGGCTTCACGAATGCCAGCGCCCGCTCCCAATGCCCGCCCGTGAGAAACGTGCGACTGCTGAGCCCACCCACCGCGCGGTTCACGACGTTGATTTTCGCCGGATCGAAATACGCCGCGATCGGATTGCCCCAACCCCACTGCCCTTCCGCGCCCTTACCCTGCCCGTCGTCCTGCCCATTGCGCACCGTCGAATCGCCAATGAGAATCAGCGACGGCAACGCCGGATTCGCCGGCTCCGGAAGCGGCCGACGCGCAGAGCGCTTCGGCGCCTCCCCCGGTGCTTGCGCAACGGCCGCGAGCGCGAACACCATACCGGCCACCAGCGCATAAAAGTGGGGCCAACGAAGGGAAAACGTCATGCCCGCCAACTTGGCGCCGTATTCCTCGATTTCAACGCCCTCACCCGGCGGACAGTTCGCCCGCATTCGTCACCGGCGTCAGACCTTGATCGCACGCCGGCAACCACACGGTAAACGTCGCTCCCTCGCCCTCCGTGCTCACCACCGTGATCGTCCCGCCGTGCGCCTCGACGATGGCCTTGCAGATCGCCAGCCCGAGTCCGCTGTGACCCTCACTCCAAGAACGCGCTTGGTCGGCGCGGTAAAACCGCTCGAACACATGCGGCAAATCCTTCGCGGCAATCCCGCGACCGTTGTCCACCACTTCCACAACCGCGTGCGTTCCTTCCGCCCGCGTGCCCAAACGCACTTCCCCACCGTCGCGATTGTAGTGAATGGCATTCGCCAAGAGATTCGTGATCACCTGCCCGAGCCGGTCAGCATCGCCTCGTAAGCCCGTCGGCTCGACCTCGACGCGAAGCGTGATTTTCCGCTGCTCCGCGAGCGGACGCAACCGCTCCACACTCACCCGCGCGACGTCGGCGAGATCGCACGGCTCGCGCCGGTTCGTTTCCTGTCCCGCATCGAACCGCGCGAGGGCGAGCAGCGACTCCGTGAGTTGTCGCATCTGTTGCACCGTGCGCAGGCACTCCTCGACGGTCTCGCGATACTCTTCGCCCGAGCGTTCTCGCGTGAGCAAGCCCTGCATCGCCGTGACCAACGCCGCAATCGGCGTCCGCAACTCATGCGATGCGTCGGCCGTGAAGTTTCGCTGTTCCGCAAACGCCGCCTCCAGCCGCGCAAACGTCGAGTTCAACACATCCGCCAAATCCCGCAACTCGCTCGCCGCATCCGGTGCCGCGATGCGCTCGGCCAGATTGCCCGCCGCGATTCGCCGTGCCGTCGCCCCGATATCTTCCACGGGTTTCAGCGCGCGCGCCGCGATCCACCACGTGCCGCCGAGGCCGAGCGCGAGCACGCCCGCTCCCGCCCCCAACAGCCACCAGCCAAACCGCCGTGTCACCCGCTCCGCCTCGGCCAACGACACGCCCACCAACACACAGTCCCGCGCCTCCGTGAAAGCGTAGTGCTCCCGCCATTCGGCACGCGTGCGCCCGAAGCGCTGGCCTCGCGCCGATTCCGTCGGCACTGGAAGATCGGCCGGCCCGTTCGCGGAGCGCCCGCCCTGTGCTCCCGTCGAAGTCCAACCGGCATAGTAAAAGGCTGTCGCCGATTGATCGGCGAACAGGGCCGCCGTCGTTGGCGAGAGCCGGAGCTGCGCCGCGCCCCGGCCGCGCTCCTCGCCCGGTATTCCCTCTCGCTGGCCCACCCCATCACGGTCCCGTTCCAACGCACCGCGTTTGCCGTCCTTCGGTCCAAACGATTTTCGTCCGCCCGGTCCGCCGGGCCCTCCGCGCCCGCCCGGTGGCACGGAGCCGCGCCAGTCGTCCTGCAGCAAGGCCAACCGCCGCCCCAATTCGTCGTCGATGCGCCGCAGCGCCTGCGTGCGCTCCAACTGGTAAGCCGTCACCCCAAATCCGCCGAGCACACACGCCAACAGCGCTCCCGACCACCAGAGCAGGCGCGCGCGGATCGAGAGCACCGGAAGTTTCATGCGCCCTCCTCGATGCAAAATCCCTGGCCTCGTCGCGTCGCGATCAAGTCCGTCCCAAGCTTTTTCCGTAAACTCGACACATGCACATCCAGCAAATTCGAACCCGTGTCGTCCGTCTCGTCGAACAGGTGCTCATAGAGCGTCGTGCGCGTCACCACCGCCCCGCGGTGCAACGCCAGAAACTCCAAAATCCCATACTCGCGTGCCGTCAGCGCGACCGCTTGCCCCGCCTGACTGACCGCGCGCGCCCGCATATCAATCCGCACGCCTTTCACTTCGATGACCGATTTCGCCTGCCCCGCCGCGCGCCGGATCAACGCCCGCAGTCGCGCCAACAGCTCCGACAGGTCGAACGGTTTCACCAGATAGTCGTCCGCCCCCGAGTCGAGCCCGCGCACACGATCCCGGTTCGTGTCGCGCGCCGTCAGCATCAACACCGGCGTGGCCTTCGTCGCCCGCAACCGCTCCAAAATCGTCCATCCATCCAACTCCGGCAGCATGACATCGAGCACGACCGCGTCGTAGTCAAAGTTCATCGCCTTGTAGAGGCCCTCGTTACCTTTGTCCGCCGTGTCGACCGAATAACCCTCCTCACGCAGCGCCTTGGCGAGGCTGCGCAGCATCAGGACTTCGTCTTCAACGAGGAGAATTCGCATGATCGCCGCCGAGGTGGGCCCGGGGTGGGTGGGTTCGGCAGAGGTCATGGTGCGCGCGAGCAACTCGCAAGCGCAACTCTGCCAAAACGCCTCTTAAGAAATCGTTAAGACCGACCCCGGCCCAAAAGAGGCTCCGTCTTCACGAAATCTTTAGGATGCCCCTGTTAATCTTCCGCGCATGAATCTGCGACCCATCCTCTTCGCCGCGCTCGCCCTCACCGCCACCGTCGCCTCCGCGCAAACGCCGCGGTTGGTCAACCTCGCCACCCGCGCTCCCGCCGGCACCGGCAACGACGTCCTCACCGCCGGCTTTGTCATTTCCCCCGGCGCCAACAAGACCGTGCTCATCCGCGCCATCGGCCCCACCCTCGCCTCCTACGGTCTCACCGGCACCCTCACCGATCCCGTCCTCCGCCTCATCAACGCCGCCGGCGCCACCGTTGCCTCCAACGACAACTGGCTCCCCGCCGACGCCACCACGATGTCCTCCGTCGGCGCCTTCACCCTCGCCGCCGGCAGCAAAGACGCCGCACTCGTAGCAACGCTCGCGCCCGGCGCCTACACCGCGCAAGTCAACGGAGCCGACGCCACGAGCACCGGCCTGGCCCTCGTCGAAGTCTACGAAGTCTCCGCCGGCAACTCCACGCTCCTGAATCTCTCCACGCGCGCCAACATCGGCACCGGCGCCAACGTCGCCATCCCGGGCCTCGTGATCTCGGCCGGCACCGGTCCGCGTCGCCTCCTGATTCGTGCCGTCGGGCCCACGCTCTCCACCTTCGGCCTTACCGGTGTCCTCGCCGATCCCACGCTCACCGTCACCAACTCCACCGGCACAGCCACCTTCGCCTCCAACGACAATTGGGGCACGCCCGCCGGCCTCACGCCCACCGCCGCGACCACACTCTCCAACTCCTTCACCGCCGCCGGCGCCTTTGGCCTCACCGCCGGCAGCCGCGACGCCGCCGTCCTCACCGAACTCTCCGCCGGCAACTACACCATCCAAGTCTCCGGCGTCGCCAACACCACCGGCCTCGCCCTCGTCGAGGTCTACGATGTCACCGGTGCCACGATTTCCACTACGGCCACCGCGCCCTCGATCACCACCCAACCCGCCCCGCTCTCCGTCGCGGCCGGCGCGACCGCCACGCTCTCCGTCACCGCCACGGGCTCAAATCCGCTCACCTATCAGTGGTTGCGCGGCACCACGCCCATCGCGGGCGCCACCAACGCCACCTACACCCTCAGCTCCGTCACCGCGGCCGACGCCGGACCCTACGCCGTCACCATCACCAATTCCGCCGGCTCCATCACGACCAACGCCGCGAACGTCAGCGTCACGACCTCATCCACCAGCGCGAGCACCGCCGCCGCCGTCTCTGCCGCGCAGGCCTTCCTCGCCACGCTCAGCACCGCGCAGCAATCGACCACGCAGCTCCCCTACACCCTCGCCGCCGCCCGTCGCTGGTCGAATCTCCCGGCCTCGAGCAATTTCGTCGCCCGCAACGGCATCGCTTGGGGTGCCCTCACTGCCGCCCAAAAAGCTGCGGCCACCGCGCTCCTGGCCAGCGTGCTCAGCCCGGCTGGCTTGACGCTGCTCACCGGTATGCAGGCCGCCGACGACTACCTTGGGGCGAACGGCGGTGGCACCTCCAGCTATAGCAGCGGCCTCTACTTCCTCGCCATCTACGGCACGCCATCCACCACGGGATTCTGGGTGCTGCAATTCACCGGCCACCACCTCACGCAACACTTCACCTTCAACGGCACCTACCCGTCTGGCACGCCGATGTTCCTCGGCGTCGAGCCCCGCACCGCCTTCACGCTCAACGGCACCACCTACGATCCCATGCTCGCCCAACGCACCGCGGCCGCCGACCTCCTCTCCTCACTCAGCACCTACCCCGCCTCGCTCCTCAGCGGCACCTACACCGACATCCTCTTCGGCGCCAACGGCACGGGCAATATCGACGGCACCTACCCCAAAACCTACCCGACCGCCACCACCGGCCGCGGCATCCTCTACCCCGCTCTCGCCGCCGCCGATCAGGAAAAAGTGAAGACCTTCCTCCGCGCCTACGTGAACACCCAGTCGACCGAAGTCTCCTCCGACCTCCTCAGCGCCTACCTCAGCGACACCGCCCTCGCCTCCACCTACGTCGCCTACGCCGGCCCCGGCAATGTCACGACCAGCAACAGCTACCTCCGCATCGACGGCCCGCGCGTCTGGATCGAACTCTCCGTGCAAGGCGGCGTCATCATCCGCAACGAACCCCACTACCACGGCATCTGGCGAGACAAGCTCGCCGACTACGGCGGGAATTTCTGACGCCCATCCCCCCTCCCGTGCCATCGCCGCCCCGATACTTGCTCACCGTGCTCGCCGCGCTGCTCAGCGTGGCGAGCGCGTTCGCGCACAACGCTCCCGGCTCCTCGGTCGCCCTCGATTTTTTCCGCGACCACGTCCGCGCCGAACTCCGCCTCCCGCTCTCGGAACTCGAACTCAGCTTCCGCCAAACGCTCCTCTCTACCGACGCCGCGCCCGGTGCCCACCCGACCGGCACCCTGCCCGCCGACTCCGCGCCCGCCGACATCCTCGCCCGTGTCGAGCGCCACCACTCCGAGCTCAACGCCTACGTGCTCAGCCACGTCGACCCGCGTTCGCCCGACGGCCGCCCGTGGCTCGTCACCGTCACCGACCTCTCCGCCACGCCCGGCGAAGCGATCCCCGATCTCGTCGTCCATCTCCGCCTCACGCCTCCACTCAACGCCCCGCTCCGGCGCTTCACGTTCAACTACGACGCCATCGTCCACGAGGTCATCAACCACATCGTCTTCGTCTCCGTGCGCCGCGATTGGCATCACGCCATCTTCGCCGACCACCCTGAGCCCCTTAATCCCATCCGTTTTTTCAACAAATCCCTCTCGCTTGATCGCACCGGTGGCAGCGTGTGGATCGGCGTCCGCCATCGCTTGCTCGCCGCCTTGGACCGCACGCCTCCGGTTGTTCTGCCCGTCATTTGCGGCGCACTCATCGTCGTCTCCGGCCTCGTGTTCAGCCGTCGCGCCCGCCGCCTGTTTACGCGCCGCGTGGCACTCGTCGCGCTGCTCTTCTCCGCCACGCACGCCCGCGCCCACCGCGTCGACGAATGCCTCCAATGCTCCTTCGTCTCCATCGCACCCGACCGCGTCGCGCTGAGTTTGACGCTCGTTCCGGGCATCGAGACGGCCCCTGCCCTCATTGCCCAAATCGACACAAACCGCGACGGTGCGATCTCCACCGCGGAAGCCGCGAATTTCGCCCGCCTCGTCTGCTCGCGGCTCTCGCTAGAAATCGACGGCCAGCTCCTCCCGCTCCAACTCGTCCGCCACGAATTTCCCTCCGTCGCCGACCTCCGCACCGGCTTCGCCCTGATCTCCCTCGATTTCGCCACCGCCGTCGTCCCACTCGAACCCGGTGCCCACCACGTTCGCTTCCGCAACGACCACCACCCCGAGTCGAGCGTGTATCTCGCCAACGTAATGTTGCCCACCAGCCCGGCAGTCCAACTCGGCCGCCCCGCACGCGACGACGCCCAGCAAACGCTCGCCTTCTCCTTCGTCGTTTCACCCCGCCCAGCTCCCGCGACTCAAGCCCTCGCTCGCCTCCGCACTTCCGCGCCATGAAATTTTTTACTTTTCCGCTCCGCACCGTCGTCCTCGCGGGCTTGTTGGTCGCGTTCCCGGGCTTCTCCGCCACTCCGGCCGTTGTCACCGGCAAAATCGTAGCCGCCGCCCAAACGCTCCTCGCCACGCTCGACGAGACGCAAAAAGCTAAGTTGATATTTCCTGCCACCGACGAAGCGCAGCGCGACCGCTGGTCGAATTTTCCCTCAGGAATTTTTGCTCGCAAGGGCCTGCGCCTTGGCGACCTCGGTCCCGATCAACACGCCGCGGTCGATGCTCTGCTCGCCGCCAGTCTCAGCCCGGACGGCTACCGGAAGACCCACGAAATCGTCGGCGGCGATGAAGTCCTGCGAAAATCCGAACGCGCCGGCCGCCTGACTTTTGGCGCCGCCGAATACTACCTCTCGTTTGTGGGTTCTCCATCGGCCACCGAGCCATGGACGCTGCAATTCGGCGGCCACCACCTTGCGCTCAACCTCACCCTCGACGGCAGCAAGAACATCATCACGCCAAGCCACACCGCCGCCCAGCCGGCGACGTATACACTCAACGGCAAAACCATCCGCCCTCTCGGCCAGGAGTCCGACCGCGCCTTTACCCTTATCGCCGCCCTTGACGACGCGCAGCGCAAGGACGCGATCATCGGCGCTCGCTTCCGCGATTTAGTCCTCGGGCCCGGACGCGGCGGACGCAAAATTCAACCCGAGGGCGTGCGAACTTCGACGCTGACCGCCGACCAGCAAGCACTCCTCGTCGAGCTGGCCCGATGCTGGGTAGGCTTGGTCAACACCGCTGCGGCCGACGCTAAGTTGTCAGAATTCAAAGCGAATTTTGCCGACACCTATTTCGCGTGGAGCGGCCCCACCGCACCCGGATCCGCCGCCTACTTCCGCATCCACGGCCCGACTGTCTTCATTGAATACGCTCCGCAATCCATGGGCGGAGACGCCACCAACCACATCCACACGATCTACCGCGACCCCCAGCACGACACCGGAACAAACTGAAGCATCGGACGCTACCTTGCCGCAACCGGGCTCACCGTCCACTCGCCCACCGCTCCCTCAAACCACCCCGCCCCTGACTCTGCGGCCACGTCGACCGCCACCACCTCGCTCACCCCCGCGCGCCGCGCCTCCCAACGTCCCGCCGCCAAATCCGTCACGAGCACGCGGCCACGCCCCGCGCCGGCATTCGTCGCCGGAACAGTCACGCTCACCTCGGCCGACGAGCGCTGGCTGTCCTTGCGGAGTAGCACGACCCACGTCGCTTCCGCGCCCGCGATCACGCAGCCCACGCGCTCGCCCGCCTCGATGCGCATCACGGGCAGCCGCAGCGGTGCCGTGCGATCCGTTGTCTGCATCACCGTGAAAAACAAATCCTCCGCTGCCGCCCGCTTCGGCGACACCTCGATCCGCCACTCGCCCGTTTCCAGCGAACCCTTTTCCCGCCGCGAAGCCGGCACGTCATTCGCATAGTTTTTTCCAAACACCCAATACTCCTTCCCGGGCCCGCCGACCTTGCCCACATCCGCGTTGTCCGCCGCCGGCCACAACACATCGAGGTTCAACTGCCCGCGCGCCCCGTGCTCCGTGCGCTCCACCGTCGCTCGCGAGCCCGCGAGACGTGGCTCTTCGAGCGTGTGCATCAGCCAGAACTTCCGAAACGCCGGATCCGCGCTCACCACGCGGTCAAACACGATGAGCGCCGCCGGCACGCCGGCATTCTTTAAATTCAGAAACACAAACGACCGCGTCACCCCGCGCACCTTCGCACTATAGGCCGCCGTGAGATCGCCCTGGAGCAGCGTGTAATCCGGCACGCTCGCATCCGGCCCGAAACCGTGCGCGAGCACCTTGCCCGTGCGATAGCCCTTCGCCGGATTGAGCAAATCGTCGAGCGTGCGCGGCTCGGAGCGATTGTTCGGCAACCGCTGTCCGCCGTCGTTACCGTAGTCTGGGTTCTTGGCGAATTTCTCCGCCGGGTCGTAAACGAGCAGCGAATTGTGCGCGATGGTGCGCCAATAGTAATTTTTCCCGTGCGGACTCCCGTAGTTCCCCGACGAGCCACCCTCGTAGAGCCCCGAGTCGATCGCGAGCGCTCCGCGCGCGTAGAGCTGAAAAGCTCCCGCGTCCACGTGCTGATGATTGCCGAAATTGTATTCGTTGATCTTCAGCTCCGCGATCACCGCATCCTCGCCCCAACCCGTGCGCGCCACCATCCAACCGAACGGCGATCCAAAATATCGCGAGAGCGGCAACGTCGCGATCGGCTTCGGCACCAAATCCGGGTCGCGCCACAGCAGCTCAAAGATCATCTCGCCAGCCCCCGTCCCGCCCTGCTTGAGAAACTGGCTGAGCAACACCCCGTCGCCGTAGTAGCTCGCCGTGAGCACCGTGCCGCCAAACTCGCTCCACGGTGTCCCGCGCGCCGTGCTCACCTTAAAACTGTCGCCCCCGCGCAGCCGCTGGCCGTCAGGACGCGTCGTGTAGAGCGCATGATAGGGCACGTAGCGTTGCTCCGGGTTGTAGACATTCCCCGCGCTGAGCCGATCGAAGATGAAGAGCGGAAACAAATCCCACGAGTAACGGTGCAGCCCGTAGGAATCGCCCTGATGATAGGCGTTACCCGGATAAAACCAGTTCCGCGCCGGCAAGTGCTCGCGGAAGAAACGTCCCGCCGCCAGCCGATACATTTCCGGGTCCTCGTCGTAAATCGCCACGCCCGCCGAGAGCATGTCGCGCATGATCATCGCCTCGGAGGTGTGCCCCGTCACCGACCCGCCGCCCACGGGCGGATACCCGCACTCCTGCGTCTTCGCGAGCCGCACCAGCTCCACGATAAACTCCCGCTTCTGCGCCGCCGTGAGGAGCGGATAGAGCCAATCGTAGACGATCGCGCCCGTGACCATCATGCGCCCCGTCTCACGACACGCGTCCTGCTTGTCCGCCAATTTGCACGCCTTCAGCAACGCCAACGTGTCGACAATCGTCGCCCGCCCCTTCGCCGCATCGGGTTTCACCAAATAATTCAACGCCTCCCACTCGACGCGCGCCTGCGGCGACTGCGCCGCCATCTTGCGCAATCGCGTCACCGCCGGCGCCAACACCGGATGCGCCATCCGCTGCGGCAACTTCGCCACATCCGCCATCCGCAGATAAAGCCGCGGATGCTCGGCCGGGATAGTCGGGAGCGCGACTTCAGCCGCTCTAGCAATGCCCGCCAGCCCTGCGATCCCAGCGACCACCATCACGACCAACCTGCGAATGAAGCTCATGAAGAAGGATGACGCTCCAGTCGCCCGACGGCTACCTGCGAAGTATTTTCAACCGACGCGGCACCTCGAGCACAGCCCCACTTGACGCGCGGACGGGCCGGACCTAGCTCTTGCGCCATGAACGCAGTCGAAATTCAACGCGAAGTGCGCCGGCTCCCGGCTCGGGAGCGGAAGAAATTGACCGCTTGGATGGTGGTTGAATACCCCGCGCTCTCCGTGGATCGACTGATGACGAAAGCAACGCGGACGGTGAAAGCCGGAACCTACAAACCGACCCCGCCGACGGCAGATAACTTTCCTCAGGGCCGAACGCTCGAACGCGCGCTCACCGTCGCCGGACAAATGGGTTTGCGGAGGTAGCCCGTTCCGCCACCTCGGCAGCTCGTCCACACCGAGTGGTTCGACTACGCACTCCAGAAGCTCGGCAGCTTGCCGCGCGTCGACAGCCTCCTCGCCGAAGAACTCTACCGGCTGGCCACCTACGCCGACCTCGTTCCCCTCGCGCCGGGGTGCGGAGAGTTGCGCCTCTATCAAACGAAGGAATTGCTGCGCCAAGACGGACAGGTCGTGCGCATCCTGATTTATTTCGCGCTCCGCAGCGATGATACGGTAGTGCTGCAACACATCGAAGTGATCGAGGAAGCAATGCAGGCGCAGAAACCCCGCTGATGGGAACACTCCGCCTCAAAACAGCGGCGCGTTGTTCTTCGGGTCGTTGAGCAGCGCCTCGAAACGCGGGTCGCCGCGAAGGGGGAACCAGAAGGGGTCGCGTTTCATCATCTCGACGGAGGCGGTCGCAAAAGGCAGGCGGAGCAACTTGGTGACTTCTTCGATGGCGCGGTCTTTTTCGCCGGCCCATGCGTAGATGATCACGAGGCGGTTGAGGGACGCGGGGTAGCTCACGGCATCGAGCGTGGCGGGCACCAAGTCGACGGCCTGGCGGGCGAGGCGGAGCGCTTCGGTTTTGTTCCCGAGGAGTCCTTCGATGAGGCCGAGCGTCCAGATCACGTCGGTGTTGCCGGGTTCTTCGACGACCCGACGGCGGTAAGTGGGTGCAATCTCGGACACGATTTTTTGGGCAGCCGCCAGATCGCCTTTAGCGGCATGAGCGAAGGCAGTGCCGATGAGGATCGCCCATTGATCTTGAACGCTGGCGGGGTCGATTGGGTGAATTTGAGCCAGGCGGATGGCACTGTCGTAGTCGCCACGAATGAGCAGCCAGAATTTCCGGACGCCGATCATGACAGGCAGGGCGGATTGCTCGGGGGTCAGCGCGGCGAAAAACGCCTCGGTGGTGGCGGTCGAGCCGGTGCGCAGAAACGGGATCACGGCGGTCCAATAGCCGAGTTCGCATTCCCGGGGGTGGAGCGCGAGGATGCGGCGACCTTCCGCTTCGGTCTCATCCCACCGCCGACCGCCATAGAGAAAGCGGACCAAAGCGGTGGAGTAAACGAGGTTGGCCGGGTCCAGTTGCGTGGCTTTGCGCAAGCTGGCGAGTGCATCGGCCCATTTGCCCTGAAGCATCTGCACGTTGCCAAGGGCGGACGCCGTTTCGGGATCGTTGGGCTGGATGCGGGTGATTTTTTCGAGCTGAGTCGTGGCCGAAGCGTAATCGCGCCACGCGGAGACGTGGTAGGTGGCAAGTGCGCGAATGACCTGGGGGGCGTCGGGGGCGAGGGCGAGTGCGGAGTCGATGGCGGACTTCGCGAGGGCGCGGCGCGCGTCGGTGTGGTCGTAGTTGAGGTAGTAGAGATAGGCGTGCCGGACCGAGAGTTCGGCCCAGGCGGCGGCGAACTTCGGATCCAACGCAACGGCGGCGCGGAGCAGGGCCTCGTGGCGCTCGAGAATGGGACGAAAGAAAAAGCTCAGGTCGTTAGAGAGATCGTCGCCGCGGGTCTTGAGGTAGAGCTCGTAGGCCTCGGTGTTTTCGGTGGGGCGGGTGGCGAGGAGTTTTTGCTCCTGCGGGGAAAGAGCCGCGCGGAGTGAGGCGGCGATTTTTCGCGCGAGGTCGGATTGGATTTCGAAGACGTTGGTCGCGGTGAGATCACGGTCGTAGTCCTGCGCCCAGATATGCTCGTCGGTGGCGGCGCGGATGAGTTGGCCGGTGACACGGACTTTGCCGGCGGCGCGGCGCACGCTGCCGTCGAGGATGTAGGCGACCCCGAGCTGGCGCGCGAGGTCACGCAGGTTGCCGCGTTTGTCGCGGTAGGCCAGGACGGAGGCGCGGGATATTACGCGCAGCTCGCGGAGCTGGACGAGCTGGGTTAGGATATCAGCGTGCACGCCCTCAGTGAATGCCGTGTTGGCGTCGCGGTCGTCGCTGAGGTTTTCGAACGGCAGAACGGCGATGGATTTGTCGGCGATCGCCGGAGCGGAATGTTTTTCCACGGTGGGCGGGCGCGTCCCTGCGCCCGCATTCGTCGCCGCCGCTGGCTCCGGTTTCGATTGCCGCCAAACGAACGCACCCACTCCGGCGAGCACCAAAACCGCGACCACCCATGCCGCCGCAGGGACGCGGCGGCCCACCTTGGGAGTGGCCCGGGCTTTCTCGCCCGTGTTGTCGGAACCCACGGACTGGAAAGTCCGTGCCACTGGCAGATCCAGCCCCAACAAACTCCGCACGCGCGTCACAAACGCCGCGCCCGCCTCCCCGCCCGGCAGGCGCGTCCATTGCACGGCGCGAAACTCTTCCGGCACGTGCGCCTCGGCATCGCGCGTGGCGTCGATCACCACCGGCAGGAGAAACGGCTTCGTCTCCGCCATCGTGTGCGTGCGTTGCGCGGCGAGTTTCCATTCGAGGCGAAAATAACCTTCCAGCCGCGCCTGCGTGGTCGCCGAAATGATCGGCACGAACAGCGCACAGTCCTTGATCTGCTTCCGAATCTTCGCGTCCCACGCATCGCCGCCAACCAGCTCGTCCTGGTCAAACCACACTTCGATTCCCGCCGCCCGCAGCGCTTCGCCGACGCGCCGCACCGCGTCCGCGTCCTGCGACGCGTAGCTCAGGAAGACGGCTCCACCCACGATGTTCGGAGGAGATTCGGGCGTGGGGCTGGACATGGGGCGCGGTGAGAATTGGCCAACCGCGGAACGAGACACGAGGAGAAAGACCGGATTGAAAGTAGGGCAAGGTCTCTGACCTGCCCTTGGGCCTTTTCGGGTCATTCCAAGGGCAGGTCAGAGACCTTGCCCTACTTCGCCACCGGCACGCCGAAATCCGGCGAGCCATCCGCCCGCCACGTGAATTTCTGAATACGCGTATGGCGGTTCGGATCGTGGAGGGGATCGCCCTGGATGTCGCGATAGCTGCGCGCGTGGTAGACGAGGAGATCGGTCCGGCCGTCGCTCGCCGTCGTGAAACTGTTGTGACCCGGGCCGAACACACCGTTGGCTTCGTTCGTCGTGAAAATCGGCGTCGACGATTTTTTCCACGATGCCGGATCGAGCAGGTCAGCTTTGTCGTCGGCACTGAGTAGGCCCATGCAATACTCGGCGCCGGTGCCGGCGGCAGAATACGTCAGCCACACACGGCCGTTGCGCACGAGCACCGCCGGGCCTTCGTTGACCCAATAGCGGATCTGCTCCCACGGAAATTCCGGTTTCGAAATCATCACCTGCGCGCCTGTGATCGACGTCGGGCTGTCCATTTTTGCCAGGTAGAGGTTGGTGTTGCCCTTGATCTTCGGGTCTTTCTGGGCCCACGCGAGGTAGCGCGTCCCGCGGTGCTCAAACGTCGTCGCATCGAGGGCGAACGACTCCCAATTCGTCTTCAACTGCCCGCGCTCGATCCACTCGCCGGCGAGCGGATTTGCGGCGGCATTTTCGAGGACGTAGATGCGGATATTCCAAACGTTTTCCTTCTCCGCGCCGCCGGCGGCGAAATACACATACCACTTCCCTTTGATGAAGTGCAGCTCCGGCGCCCAGATGTGCGAACCCATCGGGCCGGTCGCGTGCTTTTTCCAAATCGTCTTCGGCTCCGCCGCCGCGAGCCCGTCCAAGGTGCGCGCGCGGCGCAGTTCGAGGCGGTCATACTCCGGAACTGTCGCCGTAAAATAGTAGTAGCCGTCGGAGTGAAACGTGATGTGCGGATCGGCCCGCTGCTGCACGACGGGATTGGCCAACGCCACGCCCACCGGCGGCAGCGTCGGAAACCACTCGGCCAGCGCAGTCGCGACGAGCGCGTGGCCGCGGGCGTTCGGGTGATTGAACTGCGAGAGCAAATCGTCGAGCGGCGTGCCGCGCGCGAGTTCCGCCTGAAACCGCGCGAGCGAATCCACGAGGGCGACCCCGTGTTCGGCGGCGAGGGCGCGGACTTGGGCGGTGAGTTGCACGAGCAGATCGTTGGGATCGTCGAGCTTCGCGCGCGCATCCGGCGTGGGTGTGAGGAGAATCACTTTCGCCCCGGCCGCTTTCGCGCGCTCGATCATGGAAACCCACGCGGTGCGCGCCGCGGCGAGGCCGACGCGGCGGTCGTTGAGCGCGTAGTCGATACACACGACATCCGGCCGCAATGTGAGCACATCGCGATCAAAGCGCGCCGCACCGCGCACCGAGTCTTCGCCCCCGATGGCCGTCACGATGGAGTTGAGCACCACCGTCGGAAAACGCTCCTTCAGCAATCGCTGCACCTGCGCCGGATAGGCGTTCAGCGTGTCGACGTGCGGCGTTTTGAAATATCCTGCCGGCACGCTGTGGCCGTGGAACACGAGATTCACGATGCGATTACGCGGATATTCGCGTCCGAGTTCGCCGATGACCGGCGCGAGGTAGCTCGCGGGCTCAGCGGGCGTGGCGCGTCCGGGGATGGCAATCAGAGCGAGGATCGAAAGCAGAAGCAGCGGGCGGAAGCGGAGCATGGTGGGGATTGAGGCGCAGGAGAGATTTCAGATTTTCCGGCCACGAGCCAGCCGGCGCGAGGTCACTTGGATTTTGTGGCGCTTCCGGTCGGCGGCACGAGCGCGATGCGCGTCGGCGTGTCGCGGTCGCAGGTGAGGCGGCTGCTTTTCTCGAGAAGTTCGACGACTTGGATCGAGCTGCGGCGGAGATCGAGCGAGTCTTTGTCCTGCGGAGTGATCGTGCCGCTGCGGCCGGGGTGCGTGAAATAGAAACAGAATGCGCGGTCGCCGCTCACGACGACGCCCGGGTGGCCGCCGTTGACGCCGTCGTCGGGGCCTTTGCCGGGAATCCCGAGGAGATCGTTGGGTTGCGCAGTCCAGGTTTGCAGATCTTCCGAGCGGTAAGCGCCGAGGCCTTTCCAGAGATCGACGAGCATCCAATAGGCGCCGCGCCAGCGAAAGACATACGGGCCTTCGCCGGGGCGTTCGCCGACGCCCGTGCATTTGCCGCGGTCGGTCCATGTCGCGAGGTCGGGGCTGTCGGCGTAGTAGATGGATTTACGATCGCGCTCGTTGTTATACCACATGCGCCAGCCGCCGTTCGGGAGCGGGTAGACGCAGGCGTCAATCACGCGGTCGGAGGCAAGCGTGAGCGGAACGGCATTCGCCCACGTGCGGAGATCGGTGCTCGTGAGGTGGACGAGCGTGCGCGGGTGTTGCCAGTTTTCGAATACACCGGGCACGACGGTGAGAAACATGTGGTGCGTGCCGTCAGGCGCGGTGATCACGTCGGGCGCCCAATACGTCGGCGTCGGGCCTTCGCCGCGCACGGCGGCAGGCAGATCGACCACGGCGTCGCCGAGGCGTTTCCACGTCGCGCCGCCGTCGGCGGATTCGGCGATGCCAATGGGCGTGCCGTGCACCCACGCGACGCCGGAGAGGCCGGGAACATTGGCGCGGCGGTTGGTGTAGAACATCCACCATTTGCCGACGTGCGGGTTCCAGATCACGACGGGATCCGCCACGCCGTCGAACACGGGGTCGCGGTAGAGCGGCTTTGGCGCGATCGCACCGGACGAAGCGACCGCCGAGGGCGCGGCTGACTCCGCGGCGATGGCAGGCGCAAGAGCGAGGAGCAGCAAGGAGAGGAAACGCATGGGAGGAGCGGGGTGCCCCGAGCCAAACGGTGGTGCGCCACGGACGCGGGTGTTTTCTGCGCAGACAGTCCGGCGCGGCAGGTTGAGGCAGTGCGACTATTTTTCCGGAAGCGGTGACGGCAGCCGCGATTGCAGTTCGGCAAAGCGCGCGCGGTCGTCGTCGTTCTCGGCGATGCGCTGGCCGAGCGCGACGAACGCGGCCGCTTCTGTCGCCGGGCCGTGCGCGGCATACAACGAAGCGGCCCGCAGCACGAGCGAGCTGCGCCGGGGAAACAGGCCGACGCCTTCCGCCAACACCGCGAGGTGGCCCGGCGTCGGCGTGATGACGCACACGGACCACACGTCGGCGATCAACTCGTAAACCTCGGGGATCGGCGGTGCCTGTTTACGCGCGGTGAAGAGCGGCGTGAGCACTTCGGCGGCCTGCGTGGCGCTCAGTTTTCCGTCGACCGCAGGGGCGGCGAGACGTTCGCGCATGCGCAGGCGTGCAAGTTCATACCACGCGCGCGGGCGAACGACCTCGAGGCGTGCGGCGGCTTCGAGAAACTCCCGCGCGCCGGCATCGTTGCCCGCATCGACTTCGCACAGACCGAGAATCGCGAGGAGGCGCGGATCGCGGTGGTCGCGATCGTAGGCGCGGTGGAGCGTCCGGCGGGCTTGCTCAATATACTTTTCGGCCAAGTCCGGATAGCGGCGGCGCACGTAGTCGATTTCGAGGCGTTCCCAATCGCCTTTGATGCGCGCGATCTCGCCGTCGGTGGCGTTGCGGAGCGCGAGCGACGGCGGCGTAGTCGGCGTGCTGTGACGCAACGTGACGTCCTTGCGCACCGCGGTCGGGAGAAACGCGGCGAGCTCCGCCGTGAGGCCCGCGAAATCGAGACCGAGGCATTCGACGACGAGGTTTTCGGTGGGCAGTTCGCCGGCCGAGCGCTGCACCAATTTCCAAAAGCCCGCGCGCCGCGCCTCGGCGCGCGGATCGACGCCCCACCGCACGAGGAGTTCGGCCTGCGAAGCCCAGACGCGGAGATTTTCCTCTTTCGTCTGCTGGTTGGCCGAGGCATCGCCGCGCAGAAACGGCGCGATGGGCAGCAACGCCCGCGCCTTTTTCGGGTCGGCCTTCAGCACGCTCGTCTCGGCGGAGGAAATCCACACGGCGGGCTCCAAACGCAGGGTATCGCGGTAGAATTTGACTTGCGGATACAAGCCCAGGAGCCCGGCGATGAACCACCCGGGGAGCGTGGGCGTGCGGTTGCGCACCAGGTAGCTCACATAGTCGGGCGTGAGATACATGTTGTCCGCATCGAACTCGCCCGCGCGCACGATCGCGAAGATGGCCATGGCATCCTTGTCCCACAGCCGCATGTTCGGGAGAAACGTGTAGCGGCGCGTCTGTGGCGACGGCGCAAATCCGCGCACGCCGCGACCACCGATTCCGGCGATATCGTCGGGCGGCGGCACGTCGGTGTTCGCTCCGCGCAACATCTGCCGGATGATCTCCTGCGAGGCGGCCGGACGCAGCTCCTCGTCGTAGTAGATCACGGTCTTCGTGACGGCGTGGCGGACTTGTAGCTCCTTCGGAAGGATCAGCGTGAGGAGTCGGTGGAGCCGGTGATACGTTTCGGTGAGGGCGCGCGTGGTGGAATCGCTGCACCGCGAGAGAATTTCGAATTCGCCGCTCTGGGCGTAGCGCCACGGTGGACCTTTCGCGGCTTCCTCGACCATGAAGGGCGGCAGCGCGACGACTCCGGGCTCGTCGGCCGCGCGCACCGGCCCGGCCGCCCAACAGGCGAGCACGAGCAACAGCGGCGGACGAAAACGGAGGAGCATGGTGAAGGGTGCGGGGAAGAAGCGGCGTGACGACCGCGTCGTAACCGGCGCGGCTACCGGCAAGGAGTGTCCTTCGAGAGCGGAGACGCGATCAGCCGCGCGTAGCCGCGTCGGTTACGACGCGGTGCGGTCGCCGCCCGCCCGCTTACGCGAGCTGCGGCACGACGAACGGCGCGCGGTAGTTGCGCGTGAGGAGCGCGTTGGCCGCGGCGGCATCGGCGCCGGTGAAGCGCTCGGCTTTCGCGTCGAGGGTGAGCGTCACGCCGAGCGTCGCGGGCGTCTTGTCGAGGTTCACGCCGTTGGCCGCGAGATGCTCGGCCATGCGGCCGTAGGCTTCGGTGAGCAGTTTGTCGCCCTTGATTTTCTCTTTGGTCGCGGCCGGCGCGGCGGTCTTGCCGAGCTGATGCGAGATATTGCCGAGGTGGCACAGCGCGCTCGACAAATGACCTTCGAGGATGGGGCCGCGCAAATCGGCGAGTTTCCGGCTGCGCACGACATCCACGAAATTTTGCATGTGCGTATCGCGGCCTTTGAATTCTTTCACGAGTTTGCCGGCGCGATCGTAGGCCTTGGCTTCGGTATAGCTGGGCACGATCACGTAGCCGCCTTCGCAATCGATCACGTTGCCCACGCCGACGGCGCCGCGGTATTTGTCCATCGAACCGGACTTGGCATTGGCGCCGTCGACACCGCCTTCGCCGCCGCTGCCGGCGCCCCCTTTCGCAGGGAGACCGCGAACTTCGAAGATGAGCGGAGCCGTCGCGTAGTCGTGGATCACGACCTGCGTGTTGGGCGTATTGCCATCGTCGGTGTAGCCGAGGCGGCCGCCGATGCTGAGCGTATGGCGAGGGAGACCGGCTTCGCCGAGGAACCAGCGCGCGACATCCATTTGGTGAATACCTTGGTTGCCCACGTCGCCGTTGCCGGTGAGGTAGTCCCAATGCCAGTCGTAGTGCAGCCGTTTGCGGCGGAGTTCGGCCTGCGGCGCCGGACCGGACCAGAGGTCGTAATTGACTGTGGCGGGGACCGCTTGGGCACCGGACGTCTGGCCGATGCTGCCGCGGAATTTGTAACAGAAACCGCGCGCGGCGGTGATCTTCCCGAGATTGCCGGCCCGCACCCACGCCACGGCTTCGCGCAGACCGTCGCCCGAGCGGATTTGCGTGCCGGCCTGGACAACGCGGCCGTATTTCGCAGCGGCGGCGACGAGTTGACGGCCCTCCCAGACGTTATGCGAAACGGGTTTCTCGACGTAGACATCTTTGCCGGCCTGGCAGGCCCAAATCGCACCGAGCGAGTGCCAGTGGTTGGGCGTCGCGATGGTGACGGCGTCGATGTCCTTCGCGGCGAGCAATTCACGCACATCGACAAACGTGCGCGCGGTGGTGCCGGCTTCGCCGAGCGATTTTTTCGTGCGCTCGAGGACGGCGGTGTCGGTGTCGCACAGCGCGACGACGCGCACACCGGCGACTTTCGCAAGGCTGCTGAGGTGGCTCTTGCCGCGGCCATTGAGACCGATGACGGCAACGCGGAGGTCGCCGTTGGCGCCGGCGACTTGGCTCCAGGAACGGGCAGTGAACGCCGAGGCGGCACTGACGACGACGGTGTTGCGCAGAAATGCGCGGCGGGTGAGGTGATTTACGAAGAGGGGCATGGCGGGGAGGTTTTTTGAGAGTGGGGCGGGGTCTCTGACCCGCCCCAGGTGAAAGCTAAACGAACGAGGCTATCCGCAGACGGGTCAGAGCACCCGCCCGGCTTTACTTGCCGGCCGCGTAGGCGGCGTAGTGCTCGGCGACTTTGGCGGCCTTTTCGTCACCGACGTGGAAGTAGATGCGCCAACGGAATGTCACGCTCTTGCCGGCAGCGATTTCGAGATTACCGGCCTTGGGCTGGTCTTTGAGATTTTCGAAATCGTGTTTGCCGAAGGGATTCGCCGCAAAGAGCGCGTAGTCGCGCACGTGCCACCACGTGGGCGAGCGGGGATTCGAGGGATGGTCGAACATCGCGATGCCGTAGACCTTGCCGTCCTTCGGCGCGTGGTAGTCGACCCAGTTGGATTTCTTGCCCCAAGTCGGCGTGTTTTTCACGCCCTCGGCGTTGATGATCGTGCCTTTGCCGGGATGCTGCACGCGTTGCTTTTTCTTCGCGCCGTTGGCGTCGACGACTTCATCCGAGTAGCTGTGCGGCGGCGTCATCCAGAGCGGGAGGCGGATAGCCATGGAACCTTCCTTGGTGTCGCCGAATACCACGGGCTTGTCCGCGGGAGCCTTGAGCGTGACTTCGTAATCCATGAAGCGGGCATCGCCAGCGCCGCGGATGCGGATGGTGGTGTCGTCGGTCGCCTGCACGACGCCGTTGGGGCCGACCCATTCGTTGCGGGCGCGGATCACGCCGACGCCGTCTTTGACGGAGTGTTCGACGGACACGTTGACGATTTTGCCCTGTTTCGCGCCGTTGGTCTCGGCCCAAAAATCGAAACCGTTCACATCGCCGTGCGTGAACCACAGCGAGCGGTGGTGCGGGTGGTCGCGCACTTCACCGGCGACGTCCTTCTTCATCGGGTAATTGCGCGTGAGCTCGGTGCCATCGGCGGCGAGGACCGGGTAGAGGTAGGGCTTTTGCGCGCCCTTGAACACATACTCGGTAAATAATTTGCCGCCGAGTTCGACGCGCACAGCGCCGTCGGTGCGCGTGAGTTTGACAGGGTCCGCAGCGCGGAGGGTGGAGACGAGCGGCGCGAGGAGCGCGACCGCAAGAAGGGGCAACAGGCGGGATTTCACACCCGGTATGACGCAACCCGCGCCCCAAAGGTGCAAACGGAAAACGGTCACCAGATCGCATCCGTTCGCTGCGCCCTCAATCGAGCCAGCCACCGACCGCCTGCACTACGGCAGGATCACCGCTTCGCGTCACCCACACAGCCAAAGCGTAGCGCGCTACGCCACCAACTTCCTTCCGCGCCAACGCGATCGCGTCGCCGGGTCGGCCCCGCACCCATTCCAACGCGACAAACTCATGCCGCAGCGTCTCGCCCCGGTTTTCGCCGGCGGTGATTTTGGATACGATCCCACCACCCAGCAGCGCGGCGTGGATTTGAAAGCTCTCTCCGGCGCGGGGTTGCACCGGCGAAAAATCGGCGCGCACCGCGGTGCCGTCGTAGGTCGCGGAAAGCCGGCCGACCGGAGCCCCGACTTCGGCCACGATGCGGCGATCCCGCGTCCGCCATTCCGCTCCGTTGCGCACGAAACAGGGCGTGTAAACCTGGTCGCTGGACCACGCCGCCGCGTAGGCGTATTGACGGTCGGTGAAGGCGCGGGAGGCGAACCGATCGGGCCAGCCGAGCCGATTCCAGTAATCGACATGCAGGGCCACCGGCACGAATTCACGCCACAGCCCCGGCGCGTCCCGGAGCTCACCGAGCCACCGTTCCGCTGGCGGACACGAGCTGCAGCCCTCGCTCGTGTAGAGTTCGATCAGGCTGACCCGATCCGGGCCGCTGCTGAAACGCACCGGCTCTGCGGCACGGACAGCGACAGGCGAAAAACCCAGCACAGCGGCAAGAAATAGAAACGGCCTCATCCGTAGATGAGGCCGTTGGTCGGCGGATTATTCCGCCCGATGAAATTCGCGGGATGCCGCGCTTACTTCCAGTTCAACACGAGGCGGGTGAAATAACCCGTGTCCATCTTGTCGACGCCTTTGCCGGGCTTGCTGTTGTAGTCGTTGGCGAGGCCGAAGCGGAGCTTCCAGCTCGGGTTGGCGAGGGGGAGTTCGAGGAAGCTCTCGTGCGTGGCGCGGAAGTTCGAGAAATCGTCAAACGAGGGGACGATCGAGAACCGGTTCACGAGGCTCGCATTGTCCATCTGGTAGGAGTGCGCGAGACCGAAGTCCAAACCGGCCGAGTTCACATCGGTGGTGAAGATGCTCTTGTAGTTTTCCGTGCGGAACGAAAGACCGGCGCGGCCCGTGAGCGTCTGCTTCGGCGCCTTGATGAGATCGTAACCGAGACCGAACGCGGCGACGTTGTAGAACTGGATGTCCTTGATGCGGTCGAAGCCGCCTTCATCGCGCACATACCACGAGTTCTTGCCCGAAAAGTTACTCTGGTAGTCGGAGCCGGCCTTGAACTGGTCGGCCGATTTCTGGCCGTCGGTCACTTGGCGGTCATACGCCGTGTAGAACGCGAGCTTGTCGCTCACGCCCGCGAGCGTCGCGCGGAGGCCGGCCGACGTGCCGAGCTGGCTCTTGTTGCCGGATTTGCCGGCGACATCGACGTTGGCCTCATAGGCCCAGCCGCGGTCGAGCGCAGCAATCTGCGGATCTTTGCCACCGGCGGCCCACGACGCGGCGACTTTGTCGACCGTCGTGCTGATGGTGCCGTCGGCACCGGCCACTTGGAGAGAGCCGCCTTGGGAGGACACTTTGCCATCGATGCGCGTGCCGCTCGCGAGGCGCACCGCCACCGGCGCGTCAGTCGTGATCGCGGTGACTTCGCTCTGCTTGATCGTGATGGAGCCGGCGTAGTCGGTCGAAACGACGACCGAGCCGCCGTCGATCTTGGAAACCTTACCGACGATGCGCGCGCCGCTCTTCGTCTCGACGACGTCGGCGGATAGTTTCGCCGCGCCAAAAGCGGCGGCAAGGAGGGCCAGGGAAGCCCGGAGGAGGTGGGTTTTGTTCATGAGCGTGGGTGTGAAGGGAAACCGTCGATACCTCCGACCAATCCACTGTCAACGCGCTAGTGTTTTCACCCTATTACGGATACTACGCCCGACGCGTTCGGCTGCCCAAACTACGCCCCGCTTGCCACCGCGGTCCTCCCGCCACCCGAAACCCCTGCTCGACAGGTGCACGCCCCCGGCTTTGCCTCGCGCCACCGCCGCACCGCACCGCCACGCCGCTCACTTTACGCATGTCCGCCCACGTCTCCCGCCCCGCCCTCATCGTCGCCGACCGTTGGCGCGACTACCAACTCCTCGAATGCGGCGACGGTATGAAACAAGAGCGCTGGGGCGCCTACACACTCGTTCGCCCCGATCCGCAGATCATCTGGCCCCGCCACCAAAAAGCCGCCGGCGCCCGCTGGGAAAACTGGGACGGCTTTTACCACCGCAGCGAGCAAGGCGGCGGCAAGTGGGAGTTTCGCCGCACTCTCCCCGACCACTGGAAACTCAACTACGAGTCCCTCGGCCTGACCTTCAAGATTCACCCCACCTCCTTCAAACACACCGGCCTTTTCCCCGAGCAGGCGGTGAACTGGGAGTGGTTTTCCGCCAAAATCAAAGCCGCCCGTGCCGTCGGCCGCGAAGTCAACGTCCTCAATCTCTTCGGCTACACCGGCGCCGCCACGGTCGCCGCCGCCAAAGCCGGCGCGAGCGTCACCCATATCGACGCCGCCGAAGGCATGGTGAAATGGTGCAAGGAAAACGCCCACCTCAGCGGCCTGGCCGACGCCCCCGTCCGCTACATCACCGACGACTGCCTGAAATTCGCCCGCCGCGAGATCAAGCGCGGCAAGAAATACGACGCCATCATCATGGACCCGCCCACCTACGGCCGCGGCTCCACCGGCGAAATGTGGAAACTCGAGGAGCACCTCTGGGAACTCCTCACCGAATGCCGCGCGCTCCTCACCGAGCAACCGCTCTTCTTCCTCATCAACGCCTACACCGCGCGCCTCTCGCCCACCGTCGTCGCCAACCTCCTCGCCGAGCTCCTCCACGGTCGCGGCGGCAGCATCACCGCCGGCGAAGTCGGCCTGCCCATCCAGCGCGACGGCAAGGTCCTCCCCTGCGGCATCTACGGCCGCTGGGAGAGCTAAGTGGGGCGGACTTCAGTCCGCCCTCGTCCTCCACTTAGCCGGTAGGGCCCGACCTCCGGGCGGGCCGCTTCGCGCCGCCCTCACCCACCCCTCACCGATACTCACACAGCTCCAGAATCGTCCCGTCCGGGTCGAGAAAGTAGCACAGTGACTTGTCGCCCGCCGCGAATTTCACGATCCCCTGCGGCACCTTCACCGGATCGCTGAACATCGGCACACCCGCCGCGCGCAACCGCGCCGCCATCTCCCCGATATTGTCCACGCGAAACGCCACGTGCCGCAGCCCGCGCGTGTTCGCCCGCGAGTTTTCCGGCAGCGCGACACCCGCCGGCGCCACATATTGCAGCAACTCGATGCGCGGCCCGCCGCCCGGCAACTCCACAAACGCGACGAGGCCCTTCACGCCTTTCAGACCGATGATCTCCTCGATCCAATCGCCCTCCATGACGACGTCGGTCGTCTTCCGAAAACCGAGCACCTCGGTGTAAAACGCCACCGACCGCGCGAGGTCGGCGACAACGACATTCAGATGATCGATTCCGCGCATCATGGGTTGCACGTGAAATAGTGATCAAGGCCGCGCGCCGCCCGCACCCAAATTCCGCGCGAGAAACTGCTCGAGGCGCGTGAGCAGCTCCGCCTTTTCTGCGGTATACGCAAACCCCGCCACGTCGCCTTCCTTCGAGAGCACGTCGTGCACTTTTTTTCCCCGCTCAAGAGCGGCACGATATGCGCGACTGTCGTCCCGCGCGACTCTCTCCCCGTTGCTGTAAATCAACAGCACCGGCGTCGCCAAATTGTCCACGGCGTGGAGTGGTGACGCGTTGCGCAGCTCGGCGGCGTCACGCTCCGGGTGCCCGATCCGGTCGATCAGCAGCTCAATGCCGGCCGGATCAACCTGCCGGCGGTTTGCCAAGTGCGTCACCCAGTCGGTGACGCCATCAATGCTGATCCCGCAGCGATACAAGCCCGGCTCGCGGGTCTGCCCGAGCAACGCGCAGGTGCCGCCCACACCGCGGCCCGCCAACGCCACGCGATGCGCATCCGCGATGCCTTGCGCGATCGCCCACCGCGCCCCGTCGGCCAGATCGTCCGGCGGCACCGTGCTCAGGCGACGCGTGGCCGCTTCCTGAAATTCGCGGCCATAGCCCGCCGAACCGCGGTAGTTGACGGCGAGCACGGCATAGCCCCGGTTCGCGAGAAACTGCAGCTCGGCATCGAACTTCCACGTCTCCCGCGCCACCGGACCGTCGTGAGCCCAAACGACGAGCGGGAGATTCTTCGGAGCCCGCCCGAGTGGCACGGTGAGGTAACCTCGGATCGTGGCACCGTCGCGCGCCCTAAAACTCGCCGGAAACACCTCCGCCATCTGCGCCGGTTTGAGCCACGGGCGCCGCGGAAAAAGCGGTTTCAACGCCTGCGTCGCCAAATCGAATTGGTAATAGATTCCCCGGTCGCGCGCCGTCGAAGACAACACGATCATACGCTGCAGATCGTCGCTGAGGCTGGTGATCTGGTTCACTTGCCCCGGGAGCGCCTGATCGATCGCCTTTTGCACCGCGCCCATAGCCGGAGTGAGCCAGAGCGAGCGCGGCGTGTCGGTGTGGAAATAGATCCCCAGCAATTCCCGCGTGCGCGGCGCGAACACCAAGGTCGCTTCCGGCCAGAGATCGTAGCGTTCGTGACTCAAAATCGCCTCCCCCATCCGGCCCGCCTTGAGATCGTAGCTGTAGAGGCCCCACGTGCCACTCGGCGTGCGGTGTGCGAGCGTGAGCGTCTCTCCATCGGCGCTCAACCGTAGCGGGTGAAACTCATCCCGCGCAAAATCCAGCCCCGCCGGCACGCGCCATTCACCATCGGCCCGGTCCCGCCAGATCACGCGGCTCAGCGCCTCTTTCATCTCGACGCCGATCCGCACCAAGCCCGCGCCATCGGCCAGCCAACGCGTCACATTTCCTGGGTTGTGCACCGCCTCCACGGGTCGGCTCACCCGCAGGTTTACCCAATCAACATGCGGGTAAGCTGGGACATAATAGAGCTGTTTGCGCCCACCCAGCGGCGCGTCAAAACGCAGCGACAACACATCTCCCGCGCGGTCGCCCTCAACGCGCGTCTCCAGCACAAACCGCGTCGCTGGTGTCGCCGCCTCGAAATGCCGTCCGTCGCGATCCATACTCGCGCCCTGCCCAAACCACAGCCGTTCCCCACTCGTCCACCGCGGCGTCACGGGGCCGGCCCCGTTGCCGAAGTCCCGGGTTTTTCCGGTCTCCCAATCGCGCAAAATCAACAGCCACTCGCGGTCCAGGCCCGACGCGTAGGCGATAGTCCGCCCGTCCCGCGACAGCGCCAGCTCACTCGTGATATCCGCCCGCGCGAAATCCTGCGCCGGCAATAACGGCGGCACCGGCGCGGCCTCGGCCGCAAATCCCGCCGCACTCACCGCCAGCCCACACCATGCCGCCATCAGGGGTCTCATCATGAGCGCGACCCTACGATCGCCTCGTCGCGCCGCAACGCCGCATTCATCCACCCGTTTCCCTTACTCCCTCCTTCCCTCCGTCTCTCCCTTTCTCCATCTTCTGCCCCATGTCTCTGACACCGCTCTCCTCCGCCTACTACGACCGCGCGCTCGGGCTCCTCGCCACCGCCCGCGAGAAAAACGCCGCCACGATCGCCGCGCTCGCGCCCCTCCTCGGCGCCTCCGTCGCCCGCGGCGAGGTGATCCACACCTTCGGCTCCGGCCACAGCGAGATCATCGCCCGCGAGATCGTCGGCCGCGCCGGCGGACTCGTCTGCATCACCTCGATCAATGACCCGACAGCCGGCTTCATCGAAAACCTCGTCGGCTACGGCACCAAACTCGTCGAGCGCTACGACCGCCAATACGAGCTCCGCGCCGGCGAAGTCGTCATCGTCATTTCCAACTCCGGCAAGAACGCCTCGCCCATCGAGGTCGCCCTCCACGCCAAGAAAAAAGGCTGCCTCGTCGTCGGCCTCTGTTCGCTCGCGATGTCCACCACCGCGAAGACCGTCCACCCCGGTGGCCAAAATCTCCACGCGCTCTGCGACTACACGCTCGATAACGGCGGCGTCCCCGGCGACACGATCATGCAACTCACGCCCGACATCGCGACCGGCCCGACCAGCACCTTCGTCGGCGCCTCGATCCTGAATTGGCTCATGCTCTCCACGATGGAATGGTTGAAAGCCAACCACCACGACCTCCCCGTTCTCCGTAGCCAAAACATCCCCGGCGCCATCGAACACAACCGCGCCGTCGGCGCGAAATACAAACACCGCCTGAGCAAGCAGCTCGCGTGATCTTTTCGCCGGAGCCCGCACCGTCGGCGGAAAAATAAATTCCGCCGCCCCGGTTTCCGTGTATTCCGTGTGTTCCGTGGGCACCTCCTCTTACAAAATCGGCGTCGACGGCGGCGGCACCAAAACCGAATGCATCCTCGTTGATGACACCGGCTCCGTCGTCGCGCGCCACCTCGCGCCCGGCTGCAATCCCAACGTCGTCGGCCCCGACCAAGCCCGCCTCATCGTCACCGACGCTCTCGTCGCGCTGACCTCCCCTCCGGCTCTCAGCTCTCAGCCCTCAGCTCTCAACTCTCCGCGGATCGCAGCGACGCTGCTTTTCATGTCCGGCGCCCCCGGGTTCTGGCAGGAGTTCGCCGCCTCGCTCACCGATTTCGGCCGCGTCACGACCGCGCCCGACTCCCTACCCACCCTCGAACTCGCCACGCACGGCCGCCCCGGCCTCGTCATCCACGCCGGCACGGGCTCGTTCGTCGCCGCCCGCTCGCCCGACGGAGCGATTCACTACGCCGGTGGCACCGGCTGGCGTTTCGGTGATCCGGGCAGCGGCTACGAACTCGGCCGCCGCGCCATCTCGCGCGCCCTCCTCGAACTCCAAGGCTGGCTCCCGCCCTCGCGCCTCGGCCCCACCGTGCGCGACCACACGCAACTCGGCGACGCCGCCGATGCCCGCGCCGTCACGCGTTTCTTTTACGCCCACGCCGAGCCGAACCGCGTGATCGCTGCCCTCGCGCCCGCCATCCTCCGCCTCGCCGCCGAGGGCGACCACACCGCGCACCAAGTCCTCATCGAGTCCGCCACCGAACTCCTCGAACTCGCCAACCGCGTCGCCGCGAAACTCTTTCCCGGCACCGCGCTCGATACGATTCCCACCGGCCTCAGCGGCGCGCTCCTCACCCACGCCACCGTCGCCGCCGCGCTCACGCCCCGCACGCCGCTCCCGCTCACGCCAATCACCGAAGCCCCCATCGAAGGCGTCCGCCGCCTCCTCCTCCGCGCCTGATTTCCGACGGAGCGGCGGTTTTCCAACCGCCGTCGAATTGTCCGCGCCCTCCGTCTCCCCGCCCCATCCACCGTCAACAAAAGCCGCACCGCTCGCCTCCCTCTCCGACCATGCGCCTCCTTTCCTTCGTTCACCCAATCGCCGCGCTAATATTTTCCCTCTCCGGCCTCGTCGCCGTTGTTCCGGTCACCACCGCACATTCCGCCACCGCACCCTCCGCGGCACCGTCTAACGCTCCCGCTCCCACCCCCGGCCAATCCCTCTTCGGCACCGATCGCTTCATCGAATACCGCGTCGGCGACCTCCCGCTCGTCATCACCTCGCCCCACGGCGGCCACCTCAAACCCGACTCGATCAAGAACCGCACCAGCGGCACCCTCGGCGGCGACCTCAACACCCAGGAACTCGCCTTCGCCCTCGCCGACGCGTTTTTCGCGCGCACCGGCCATCGCCTCCACGTCGTCGCGAGCCATCTCCACCGCGCGAAACTCGACCCCAACCGCGAAATCAAAGAAGCCGCCGGCGGCCACCCGCTCGCCGAACGCGCCTGGACCGAATACCACGCCGCCATCGAACGCGCCCTCGCCACCGCCGTCGCCCGCCACGGCTTCGCCTTCCTCGTCGATCTCCACGGCCATGCCCACCCCATCGACCGCCTCGAACTCGGCTACGCCCTCGACGCCAAACAGCTCCAGCCCCCCGATGCCGCCTTCGACGCCGCCGGCCTCATCGCCGTCAGCACGCTCGCCGATCTCCACGCCCGCCTCGGTGGCAGCGCCGCCGCGCTCCTCCGCGGCCCCGGCAGCCTCGGCGACCTCTTCGCCGCCCGCGGCCTCCGCGCCACTCCGAGCCCCCGCGACCCCCAACCCGGCGACGGCCCGTTCTTCTCCGGCGGCTACACCGTCCGCCGTCATGCCAGCGGCCCTACCCCGAAAGTCGACGGCCTCCAGATCGAGTGCCCTCGCAACGGCATCCGCCTCACCGCCGCCGACCGCACCCGCTTCGCCGCCATCGCCGCCGAAGTCCTTACCCTCTTCATCGAAGCCCACTACCCCTACCGCTTCCCCGCCGCCCCGCCAAAATAATCCCCCGCCCCCGCCTCACTGCCCACCCCTCGTGTAACCCAATAGGTTACACGCCCACCGCCCTCCCAGTCGCTCGCACCCGATTTCTCCTCTATCGCCTCGGCACCCGGCAACGTCTCGCTCCCATCTCGTGTAACCCAATAGGTTACACGTCGCCTCCGCCACGCGGCCCTCGCGGCCCGCGCCGTTCTCGCCGCTTCACCGATTTCCGTTCTCTCCGCCCGTCCCGTCGCGCTCCACTCTCGCACTTCGCTCCCGTTCTCAGTCTCCGTCTCCGCTCTCTGCTCTCTGCTCTCTGCTCTCCGAAAACATGCTCGTCCGCTTCACCAAAAACGCCCCGTCCGCCCGCGCCGACACGCTCACCTGCACGCGCCCCGACGGCACGAGCACCACCGCCGATCTCCCGCGCCAAGGCATCCTCCCGCACGATGCGTTTCACTTCGTCGTCGAGAGCACCCTCGGTTGGCGCGACGCCTTTTTCGGTCAACTCGCCCGCGGCGCCACGCACGAAGCCGCCACCGCCGCACTCCACCGCGCCAAAGCCCCCGCCGCCAAAAACACCCAGGCCCTCCAAGCCGAGTCGCTCGTCGAGTGCCTCCAAGCCACCCAATGGGGCGGCGCCCCCGACCCCGCCACGTTCGCCGCCACTCTCATCGCCGCCTGCCGACGCCACGCCGTCCCGCCGCCCGACATCGACGCCGAGGAACTCGCCGCCATCCGCACCGCCCTCCGCGAATTCGGCGCCGCCTGGCGCCCCCTCAACCCCGGCCAATTCCTCGAACGCACCTTCTGAGAGTAGGGCGGACTTCAGTCGGCCCTCTCGCGCGCGACCAGCCATGGTGCCGCGCCACGCCCGCCCGCCCGCCTCGCTCCGCGCAAGTTCACCTCCCCTTTTGGCGCCTTCTGTGCCTTTTTGCGGCCAGCCTCCATCCGTCCATGTCCGCCGCCACCGCCTTCCCTGCGCCCACCGTGCTCGCCGAGCCCACGTGGCACGCCCGCGCCGCCGCGCACGAGGCCCGCGTGCGTGTGTGGACCGATGCGCACGTCGCCCGCGCCGGCCGCGGCGAGAAACACCCCGTCTACGATTTCCTGTTTAACTACTACGCGTTCCGCCCCGCATGGCTCCGCCGCTGGCACCCCGGCCCCGACCTCGCGCTCGCCGGCGAATCCGCCCGCGCCTACCTCCGCTGGTCCGAGTATTCTGAAATTTTCCCGCCCGCCTCCACCGCCCCCTCGTCCTCCACCGCCCCCTCGTCCTCCGCCGCACCCGTCGTCGCCCTCGCCCCACTCCCGCCCGCCCGCCGCGCTTTCGTCACCTGGCTCCGCGATCTCCTCACCGCCACCCAAGCCCGCCCGGCCTTCTTCGGCTGCTACGGTCTCCACGAGTGGGCCATGGTGTATCGGCAAACCCCTGACGAGGTCCGCCACAATTCCCTGCCGCTCCGCTTCGCACCCGCCGAGATCGCGCACGTCGTCGAGTCCCTCCCCGTTACCTGCTCGCACTTCGACGCCTTCCGTTTCTTCACCGCGCCGGCGCGCCCGCTCAACAAACTGCAGCCCACGCGCGAAACCGTCCCGCTCCTCGAGCAACGCGGCTGCCTCCACGCCAACATGGACCTCTACAAATGGTCTTTCAAACTCGCGCCATTCGCCCCGAGCGAGTTGATCGCGGACTGCTTTGCCCTCGCGCACGACATCCGCGAAGTCGACATGCGCGCGAGCCCCTACGATGTCCGCGCCCTCGGCTTCGCGCCCATCCCGATCGAAACCCCCGCCGGCCGCGCCGACTACGAATCACTCCAACGCACCTTCACCGCCCGCGCCGACCCTCTCCGTGCCCGCCTCCTCGCCCTCTGCGAACGCCTGCTCGCGCAAGAATTTCCGATGTAGAGCGCGTTGACCCCAACGTGCTGCGCCCCCGTTCCCGATCGCCAGCATATTGAGGCTCGCGCAATTGCCCACAGCGGTGGGCGGGCGCGTCCCTGCGCCCGCATTGGTCGAACGGCGTGAGGTTCTCCCGTGCCGGCACAGAGACCTGCCGGCCCACCCATCCATCGTCAGACCATTGCGCGACCAACGGTAGTCTCCTCCAGATCCCCCGCCGGCATCACAAACACGCACACGCGGTCTCTCCGCACGGCGCACACACCGCCAACCGCCCGCCCGTTCCCGCGTCCGCCTCAATTCGCCGACCAATCGCGGCGCAACCCCTCCGCCGTCACACCCAACACTGCGAGCAGAGCGCTCGCTTTTGCCTGCTCGGCCGCCGACGGCACTTTCGGCGACAGGATCTGCGCGAAACGTCCGCTGAACGTCGTCTCGGGCGACGTCGCAAATTCGCCGAAGCCGAAAAATCCGCCCGCGCCCGTCCGGATGATCGGCAGAAATTTCTGCCGACAGCCGGTGTGCGATTCACCGGTGAGCACGACCACCTCCCGCCGATGGAGCGATTGCGACGGCGGCACGGTGAGATCGAGCGTGCCGTCGGGTGACGCCGTTTTCATCCACGCCTCGATGATCATCACCGCCGCCGTCGCCGCGTGCGCCACGCAGATGAGCCGCGCGATATTGGCAAACTGGTCTTTCGCGCGCTCATCCTTCAGCAACGAAGGGATGAAACAAATCGGCCCGCCCGCACCCACCGCGAGCAGCGTCGGCGCAACGCTTCCCCGCACCCGCATGGAAAACAGCGCCACGTCCTCCGCGCGGGCGAGGAGTGCTTCGAGGGAGGAGGGAACGAGTGGGTCGGACATGGCGGCGATACTACCTAAACCTGCTCAAACTCTGGATCATTCAGGCCGAAGTGTCGGTTGTTTGATTTGGGCGTCTCACAGGGTGGAACACCACTATGCAACAGGGCCTGCTTATCTATTTTTCCGGCATCAGCACCGGGATGACTTTGTTTCCGTGGCGGCGGTAGACGCGGAAATCCGAGTCGAACGTGAAAACCGTGCTGACCCGGTGGAGCTCGCTCAGGCGCACCAGGCAGGCATCGGCCAGTGACATGGGCCGGTCGCGGTAGCGGCTCATCAACGTGCGCAGGTCCGCCAGTTGATCCTCGATCTCCAAGCCTACCCGCAACACGCCCCGCTCCAGCAACTCGAAGAGCGGATCGGTCTCCCGCCCTTCGCGCTTCAACAGAAAAGCGGCTTCAGTCAGCACTGGCTCGCAGGTGAGCAAGGGCGCGTGCAGCCGTTTCCACTGCTCGCAAACCCAGACGTGATGCTCCGAGCCGGCGGCCAGAAAGGTCACCAGCGGACCGGTGTCCAACAGCACCGCGCCCTTCACTGGCCGAAGCCCTCCATATACTTCGGGTTGGTCGCCAGATCACGCGGCAGACCTTTCAACGAACCAGCTAGGTCGCTAGCCAGGTCGTAGCAGGTCGCCTTGCCTCCGACGGGACGGGCGTCCAGCGACTGCTCCAGGCACTCGCGGACCAGCGATGATTTGGTGGTGCCGCGTGCGCGCGACGCCGCTTCCAGACGTTCCAGCAGCCGATCCGGCAGTTTGAGCGAGATGGTATTCATGGGCCGGAGGTAATACCGCTGAATCTCGTGCGCAATACCCAATTCAGTCGCCCGCCCGCCGCTGGCCGATGACGCATTCGTGAATCAGCGATCTTATCCGCGATCCCTACGTCCTCGAATTCGCCGGGCTCGCCGATCGTGCCACCTACTCGGAAAACGATCTCGAATCCGCGCTGCTCAACCACGTGCAGGCCTTCCTGCTCGAACTCGGCACCGGCTTTTGTTTCGAGGCGCGCCAGTTTCGTATCACGGTCGGTAACGAGCACGACCGCGTCGACCTCGTCTTCTACCATCGCCGCCTACGTTGCCACGTCCTGCTCGATCTGAAGATCCGCGCGTTCTCCCACGCCGACGCGGGACAGATGAATTTCTACCTGAACTATTTTAAGAAAAACATGATGGCGAAAGGCGACCAGCCGCCGGTCGGCATCGTGCTCTGCAGCGACAAAGACGAAACCAAGGTCGAATACGCCACCGCGGGTCTCTCTCAAAAACTCTTCGTCTCCCGCTACCTCGTCGCCCTGCCGAGTGCCGAGTAGTTGAAAAATTTTGTCGAAGCCGACCGCGCCCGCATGGCGCGATAGCGCTTCTCCGTTCGCTCCTCCCCCGGGGCATCGCCGGCACCCGCCGCGCGCGACCGCCTGCTCGCCTGAAAATTTCCGGCGGTGCGCAACCGGCACGGGGCGGGCGCGCGGCGAAGTTCTCCTTGCTACACGCCGGGCGCACTGCGTCCTTTGGCGCGGGTCCGAAGACCGGGTTCTTCGGAGGGCAATCGAGACCGGCGGGCCACGGTCTCATCACACCGTCGGTGCGCCGCGCTTCGGCGGTTCAACCCGACCGCCCAAATCCACCTGCCACCATGAAGTCCCGTCTCCTGTCCGTTTTTGCCATCCTGCCGTCGCTCGCCGCTGCGGCCGCCGCGGGCGATTCCCCGCTGCCGCGGGCCCTCTCCAGCTATGCGGAGCCGGCGCAGGCCTCGCTCTGGGAAACGCTGGCGGCGCGCGTCCAGGCGGAGCCGTTCAATCTCGTCGCCTCGGTCATTTTTCTGCTCGCGATCGGCCACACGTTTCTCACCGCGAAGTTCCGGCATTGGTCGCATCTCGCCGAAGCCGAACATGCCGCGCGACTCGCACAGCGCGCCACCCCGCGCGGCGACGCCGATGACAACGGCGAGCCCGATGAGGTGAGCTTCAAAGGCCACCTCCTCCATTTCCTCGGCGAGGTGGAGGCCGTGTTCGGGATCTGGGCGCTCGTGCTGGCGGCGGCCATCAGCTACTATTTCGGCTGGAGCGCGGTGCTCGACTACATCGGCCACAAGGTGAACTTCACCGAGCCGATGTTCGTGGTGGTCGTGATGGCCATTGCCGGCACGCGCCCCGTGTTGCGCATCGCCGAGATTTTTCTCCGGAAGATCGCCGCCGTCGGCAAGGGCACGACCGGCGCGTGGTGGCTCGCGATTCTCATCGTGGCGCCCGTTCTGGGTTCCCTCATCACCGAACCGGCCGCGATGACGATCGGCGCGCTGCTGCTCGCGCGACAGTTCTACGCGCTCAAGCCGTCGCCCCGTTTCGCCTACGCGACAATCGGGTTGTTGTTCGTGAACATTTCCGTCGGCGGCACCTTCACGCATTTCGCGGCTCCACCGGTGCTCATGGTGGCGGCGCCGTGGCATTGGGACACGCCGTTCATGTTTCTTCACTTCGGTTGGAAAGCGTTCATCGGCATCGTCGTCGCCACCGCGATCTACTACGCGGTCTTTCGCCGCGAGCTGCAGGCCCTCGACGAAGTGCGCCTCCTCGCGGCCCGGAATGCCCCGACGCAGCCCGAAGCGCCGGTGCCGGCCTGGATCACCGTGGTCCAGCTCCTGTTCCTGGCCTTCACGGTCTGGGTCGCGCACTACCCGCCGCTCTTCATCGGGGCCTTCCTCTTCTTTTTGGCGTTCGCGCAGTCGACCGCCCACCACCAGGGCAAGTTCGACCTGAAGGCTCCCCTGCTCGTCGGCTTTTTTCTCGCCGGACTCGTCGTGCACGGCGGCCTGCAAGGTTGGTGGATCGAGCCGGTGCTGAAACGCCTCGACGAGTTTCCGCTGTTCCTCGGCGCCACGGTGCTCACCGCCTTCAACGACAACGCCGCCATCACCTACCTCGCCACACTCGTGCCGGGCTTCACCGATACGATGAAGTATGCCGTCGTCGCCGGCGCCGTGACGGGTGGCGGCCTCACCGTGATCGCGAACGCGCCCAATCCCGCCGGCCAGGCCATCCTGCAACGCTTCTTTCCCGACGGCGTGTCGCCGGTGGGACTACTCCTTGGCGCGCTCGGGCCGACGCTCGTGATGTCCGTGTGCTTCCTTTTGCTGTGAACACTCTGCCGCTCCTCCGTCGGCGCCTCGCCGCCTGAACCGGCGTTAAAAAATCCGGTCTGTTCCCAATGGAAATCGCCCTCGCACTGCTCGTCGTCGCCGGCGCCGGCTACCTGTTTGTCACCGAACGGTATCCGGCCGCCTTGGTCGCCATGATGGCGCTGACCGCGTGCCTGCTGCTCGCGCTGGTGATCCCGTGGATTCCGTGGCTGCGCGCGTCGCACTGGATCACGGTCAACGAGGGCGTGGCCGGCTTCAGCAATCCCGCGACGCTCACCGTGGCGGCGATGTTTGTCCTCAGCGCGGGCCTCCAACATACGGGCGCGATCGGCTGGCTCGGCCCCGGCCTCGGAAGGCTCGCCGGCCGCCGCACCGTGCTCGTGGTGGTGTTGACGCTGGTGACCTGCGCCGTCTCCGCGTTCGTGAACAACACGGCCGCCGTCGCGATCTTCCTGCCGATCGTGCTGACCGCGTGCGCCCGGAGCGGCGCGCCGGCCTCGCGTTTCCTGATCCCGCTCTCCTACGCCTCGCAGTTCGGCGGCGTCTGCACACTGATCGGCACGTCGACAAATCTGCTCGTGAGCTCAATCTCCGAACAGGCGGGCCACGGAGCTTTCGGGCTGTTCGAATTTCTGCCGCTGGGTGCCATCCTCGCCGGCGCCGGCATCCTCTACCTCGCGGTGGCCGGCCGTTGGCTGCTGCCGGACCGCCCCGGGCGCGGAGGTTCGCGCACCTACCAGGTCACCGACTACGTCACCGAATTCCGCATACCGCAGGGTTCGCCGCTCGTCGGCCGCACCGTGGCGGACAGCGGCTTCGGCCGCGAACAAGGCGCGCAGCTCCGCACCGTGCTCCGCTCCGGCACGTCTACCTGGCCCGAACCGGGATTCGTTTTCCAGGCGGATGACGTGCTGCTGGTGGAAGCTCCCGCCGCCGAACTGATCCCGCTGCAGCGGGCGTGGCGGCTGGAGAGCGAGCCGGAGTTCCGCTTCGGCCACGAGATGTCGCGCGACGACCCCGTGCATTTGGCCGAGGTCGTGCTGGCCCCGGGATCGCGGCTCGTGGGGCGGACGCTCGGAGAGGCGGACTTCCGCCGCCTCCACGACTGCCTCGTGGTGGGTCTGCGCACCCGCGAACGCGTGCCCTTCCCGCGCATCGCCGTCGCCCGCCTCGGCGCCGGCGATGCGCTGCTCGTGCTCGGCTCGCGCGACGATCTGGCGCGCCTGCGCGTCAATCCGGAATTCCTGATGCTCGACCGCATCGAAGAGCCCGCGCTGCGCCGCGCCAAAGTGCCGCTCGCGCTGGCGATTTTCGCCGCCGTCGTCGCGCTGGCCGCCGTGGGCGCGGTGCCTATTTTACCCGCCGCACTCGCCGGCTGCGTGGCCCTCGTCGCCACTCGCTGCCTCTCGATCGAGGAGGCGTGCGAAGCGATCGACTGGAAGGTGATCTTCCTGCTCGCCGGCGTCCTCCCGCTCGGTCTCGTCATGCAGAAATCCGGCGCCGCCGCGCTGCTCGCGGAAGGCGCCGCCGGCTTGGCGCGGCCGTGGGGACCGGTCGCGGCACTGGCGGCCATCTACATCGTCACGGCGACCCTGACCGAATTTATGAGCAACGGCGCAACCGCCGTCCTCCTCGCCCCGATCGCCATGGCCGTGGCCGCGTCGTTGGGCGTCGACGAACGCCCGTTGCTCATCGCGGTGTGCCTCGCCGCGTCGACGAGTTTCTGCACTCCCGTCGGCTACCAGACCAACGCCATGGTGCAGCATGCCGGCGGCTACCGCTTCGCCGACTACCTGCGGATCGGGTTACCGCTCAACATCATCTTCGCCGTCCTCTGCATCTGGCTCATCCCGCGCTACTGGCCGTTCTGAGTTTGCCCGCGGTCACGCGCACCGGGTTCCGCGTCTTCGCCCTTCGGCCCACCTCCGGCCGGCCCATACCGCACTGCGCGCGTTTCGGGCATAGTGTGCCCCGTCGACAGCGCACCGCTTCCCGCGGGACGCCGCCCGACACACCTCCACAAAAACAGAAACCAAAAAACTCCGCGGTTCGCCGCCTTCCTCCCTCCCATGCAACTCGTCATCTCCGATTCCCGCTACTCGTTCGCCCCCGCCGCCCGGCCCACGTGGACACGCCTCGTCGCCACGCTCGCGCTCGGCGCCGGCTGCCTCCTCGGCGCCGCGGCCCTCGCCGCCCAGCCCGCCCACCTCACCAAGGGCCTCCAGCTCGTCGACGAAATCACCGCCGCGCAGAAAGTTGGCGTGTTCACCGATGCGAACAACCTCCCGCTCAACCGCTACGGCGGCAGTTGGAACAGCGCGACCGACGCGTCCTACATCCGCTTCCTCAACCAGCCCGCCGGCACGCTCCCCGCGAACAACACCAAGTGCGCCCCGCTCGTCACGCACCTCCTCAAGTCCGCTTACAACTGGTCCTGGTATTCCGTCGCGAACCTCTCGTTCTACGATCCCGTCCTCAACATCACCAAGACTTCCGCGAGCCCCGCGCCCTACCAATACATCGCGCTCCTCAAGGCCGGCAAAGGCTTCGCCAGCCAGGTCACGCGCCTCGACCAAGCGCTCCCCGGTGACGTCCTCCTCTGGTGGAACATCGGCTCCGCGGACAACGACCACGCCATGATCATCGTCTCCGTCGACGCCGCCTCCGCCAAAGCCTACCCGACCGACCTCGCCGCCTCCAATCCCGCCCTCGCCGGCACCACCTACTACGCCGTGCGCGTCCTCGACAGCTCCAGCGGTGTCCACAGCGACGATACCCGCATCGTCCCCGTCAACGGCGTCGATACCCAGATCCCCGGCGTCGGTCTCGGCACCATCGGCATCCTCGTCGACGCCAACTCCCGCATCGTCGGCCATACGTGGAGCCTGCCAAACGCCAGCTACACCGACGACCAGGCCAACTGGCTCGACGGCCTGCACTCCCGCCTGAAACTCCAGACCTCCACCGAAGCCGTGATCGGCCGGATGCCCTGAGTCCCGCTCCCGTTCGCTCCCGCGCCCACCGTGCGTCGGCCCACCGGCCGGTGCCAGCACGCCACCCGCCGCGGATCACCCGCGGCGGGTTTTCGCTACCCCGGGCCCCGCGCCGACCGCCGAATTTGACTTTGTCCCGGCCCCCTTCGTGCCGATGAAACCCGGCACCACCTCCTCGTCATGCCTCTCATCGACTTTCCGCGCCGTCCCGCCAAACCTCTCCGCTTCCGTCGCGCCCTGCTCCAGCCCGCCCAGCCCGCCCAG
>CALRZR010000032.1:0-44112 GCA_943372705.1 Opitutus sp. GAS368
GCCTCGGCGATCCGTCTTTGGCCGCGCGCATTCGCAGCCTGTTCGCCGCCGTCGGCGTCGCTCCCGAGCGCCTCACGCTCAACGGCGACGAACTTTCCGTGCACGATCACCTGATCCTCTACCACGGCGTGGACCTCGCGCTCGACCCCTTACCCTACAACGGCACGACCACCACCTGCGAAGCCCTCTGGATGGGCGTGCCCGTCGTCACACTCGCCGGTCGCACGCACGTCGCGCGCGTCGGCGCCAGCCTGCTCACGCACATCGGACTCTCCGACTGGATCGCCGCCACACCCGACCACTACGCGGAAATCGCCATCGCCGCCGCACAAGATCTGCCGCGCCTCGCGGAGCTCCGCGGCACTCTCCGCGCCCGCCTGCACGCGAGCCCGCTCTGCGACCGCGCCGCCTTTACGCGCGATCTTGAGGTCGCCTTGGCCACACTCGTGACCTCCGCACGGGTTTAAGAAAATCGCCGGCGCCTATTTGCCGCGCACAAGTTTTTCCAGGCGCGCCCCCAATCCGCGGGCATACGCCGCGGGATTGATGAACGTGGGCTTCTTCGCCATCGCCGCCGAAATCTTTCCGCTCATTTGGCGCCGCCACGCCGCGTCAGTCCCCAGCCTGCTCGCCAGGGCAATGTAGGCCTCGTCGTCCTGCACGATCAGTTCCGGCAACCGCAACTCCCGCAACAAGGCCGAGGCCATCCGCGAGCGATGCGTAGCTCCTTCCTGCACGACGACCGGCAGGCCCAGCTCCAACGGATCAATCACCGAGATGCTCCCGGAAAATGGCGACGTATCGAGGTAGACATCCGCGATCCGTTCGAGCGCCTTCACGTCGGCGCGACTCGGCAACGACCCCGTGAAAATCAACCGACCAAAATCGACCCCGTGCCGCGCACACGCCTCGGCCAACGTCCGCTCAAATTGCTTCACCGGAAACGCACTCGACCAATTCGGGTTGAACGGGAGTAGCAGGAGCCGCGAATTTGGCACCGTCTTCAGGATCTTCACCCATGTCTCCTGCATTTCGGGCAAAATTTTGTAGCACGCTGCCGCATTCACGAAGACCACTTCGTCGTCGCGAATCCCGCAGCTGGCGCGATCCATCCTCGCACCCGATCCAGGTGCTTCGACCGTGTAGTCGAGACAACCCGGCGGCCCTTCACAGAACTGGAGCTGCTCGCTGAAATGAGTCTGGAGGCCCGGGAAATCGTTCGACGTTCCCGTCAAATAGCCGTCGATGTGCCGCATGCCGGTGCTGACCGGCGAACAGTAATTCGCCAGCTGCAACGGCGCGAGCCGGTGCGATGCAATGAGCGCCACCTGATTCGTCACCGCGGTAACATTGGTCCCGATGATCACCACATCCAGCGCCGCATCGCGGATTGCTTTCACCTGCTGGCCGAGGCCATGCGGCAACGGGGAAAACGTGTCCGCCAACGAGCGACAATAGTCTTCGATCGCGCCGGGGCTGCTCGTCACCGGGAAAAGGCAGATTTCGAACTTGCTGCGATCAAGGTGCAGCCCGGGCAACGTCACGTGCGTTTCCGTCTGCGCGCCAAAGTGGGCCGAGAGAAATCCGACCTTGATCCGCTTGCGGTCCGCCGGACGCGGCGCCGGCTGAAAGTCGATCGCCGCTCCGTTACTCGCCAAAACAAACTCCATGACCGCCGCGCGTTTCTCAGCCACCTCACGCGTGTTTCGCCCGCTGAAATAGAGCGGCACGAAATTGCCCCGCATCGCGAAGTGATGTGCGCACGCCATGGTCAGCGGATCGTTCGGCGCCGTGACCGTGCGTTGCTCGATCGTCTGCGCCCACTTGAGCAAATGGACATGATACGCCTCGGCTTCGCCCGCCGCGACGAAGAGCACCGGCGCATGCAGCACATATCCGAGCACATCATCGCTCGCCCACGCGGGAATCTGTTCCAGGCCAACCGCCAAATTTCCGCGATGCGCCGGTGCACACAGCATCCGCGCGAGGAGCAAGCGCACGTCCACGGCCCCGCCGTCGACCGTCGAACCCGCCAACGCTTCGTCCAAAACCGCCAGTTGCGCCGTCGACGCCTCGGTCGGCGGCTCCGAAGCCAGTCCGCTCTTCAGCAACGCCCGAAAGACCCGCCCAAAACTTCCTTTGAACTGCGCGACTAGCTTGTCCTCATCCGCCGTCACCAGGAAATTCATCAAGCCCTGTTGCAACTCGACCACCGGACTGCGCACCGCTTCATCGAACGGCGACTGACTGTAGGCCGCCAAACTTTGCTCGATCGACCGCACCTCGTCGGCCCCGAAGAATTCGTCCGCGCTGAACGCCGTGTCCCCGGCGACCGACGCCGGATTCGCCGCCATTTCCTTCCGGCACAGCTCAAGAATTTCGCGTGCTCCCGCTGCGCATTCCGGCGTGGGCGCCGCCCGCAGCGCGCGCTCCAGGACGTCCGCTGCCTCCGCAAAACGCGCGCCCAAAACCAAGTTTCGCGCGTCGCTGATCACGCGCTGAAATTCCGCCAACGCGAGTGCCGGCGGCGTCCATTCTTCGCCCGGCGAACTCGGCTTCGGCGGCGGCAACTGCGCCGCATCGAACCGCTCCTGCGCTACCCGCACATAGTCCGGTCCGTAAAGCCCGGGGTGATTCAGCACGATCCGCGCAAACATCGCGGATAAATGCGGCTGCAGTGTGTGAATCATGCTGCCCTCTTTCGCCCGATAGAAAAACAGCGGCTCGGGAATGCGTTTACCCACGAAGCCCTTCTCACCGCAACCGATCCAAAAATCCCAGTCTTCGACCCCGCGGGTCATGTTGGTGTTATAGCCACCCACCGCTTCCCACGCAGCTTTCCGGTAGAGCGACGTGCACGTAAACAGGTTTTCCTTTTTCGCGAGCCGCTCGAAATCGTAGTCCAGCGCCGTGCGCTTGGTCGTGTGCGCGCCGAAATACACCCAATCCGTGTAGGCGATCGCGATCCCGGGATTCTCCTCCAGCAGCGCCACCGTCTGCGCGAGAAAGGTCGGCGCGATTTTGTCGTCGGCATCGAGTGGCAGAATGTAACTGCCCTTCGCGAAACGCACTCCGGCATTCCGCGCATCGGACAAACCGCCGTTTTGTTTTTCGATCAGCCGAATACGGAACGAGGGGTTCTGTTGGATCAGCGCCTGCGCGACCGCCGTCGTGTTGTCCGGACTACCGTCGTTCACGATTAGAATTTCCCACTGCCGGTAGGTCTGCGCGGCGACGCTTTCGACGGCTTCCGACAAATACTGGGCCTGATTGTAGCAGGGAATCACGACCGACACGAGGGGCGGCTCCGGCAGCGCCCGGCCCTCGATCACCGCCTTGGCTTGCGCGATCAGGTGCGCGTTGTAGGCACCGGCATTGTTCAAAACGACCTGCGCCCGTCGCACTCCGTGATGGGCCACCGTCTCCGAAAAAACGCCGCTGTCCTTCTCGTTGTAGAGCAGCCCCACACACGGCACATAAACCGCTTTGGCTCCGGTCATCGCCGCCGCGAGCCAGAAATCCCAATCTTCGTAGCCGCGGACGTTGTCGCGATAGCCACCGACTTTCTCCCAAATCGCGCGGCGATAAATGCAGCAATAGACGAGTTGGTTCGCGGCGCTCAACGCCTTCACGTCGAAACGCCCGGGAGTTTTCCGCGTGCGGCTCTTGCCGTTGTCAAACAGCGAATCCGCATAAACGAGATCCACAGCCGCATCCGCATCGATTGCCTTGAACGCTTCCTCCAAATACCGCGGCGCAATCTGGTCGTCGGCATCGATCGGCAAAATAAACTCTCCGGCGGCACGACGGTTGCCCGCGTTTCTCGCCAAGGCCGGCTGACCGGAATTTGGCTGATTGATCACCGTCAAACGCAGCGCCGGAAACTCTTTCACACACGCCTCCGCCACCGCCTGAGAATCATCGGTGCTGCCGTCGTTCACGATGATCAACTCCAGTTCCTTGAACGTCTGGTGCGCGACACTGCGCACACAGTCGCGCAGGAATTTCCCGTAGTTGTAGCACGTGATGACGACACTCACGCGCATCTTCGCGGCGGCAGGCGCAGCCGGTGCCTCACCCGTGAGCGACCGCCAGTTCGCGCGCAGCGCGGCGAGCTCCTCGTCGAGGGCGCCAGCTCGGATCGGAGCAGTCACAAAGGGAATGGACGGCCTGATTCCGAGCACGACCTCGGTGCAAAAATCGAGGCAGTCGTGCACACCCGGCTTGAGCTCGTCCAACGTCTTCGCCGTCAACTCGCCGGTGTGAATATCCGGCATGTGCACCAGGGGAAACGGCACGTTCCACCGGAAAACATAGGCGTAGGCGAACCGGTAAGCCGCGAGCGCAATGCGCTCCGCTTCGGCTGCGCTGTCCGCTCGGGCGGCATAGTCGGCCAGCACCGCCGCGTAAACCGCCGCATCATTGAGAAATTTGATCGCCCCGCAGGTCATCCACGGCGACCGCGAGGCCAGAAGGACCGGTATTCCGCGACAGGTGAGTTCGAGCGCCACCGTGCTGCCATAGACGAGCCCCAACGACGTCCGGTCGATCAACGCGTAGGTGCTGATCTGATCGTCGGGCATCACCACCGTCACATTGTCGGGCAGCGTTGCCCGCAAATTTTCAAAAAAACTCAGTTCGCCCTGGTTGCGGCCGGTAGATTTTTTTCCGCCCGAATTCGGGTGCACCCGCACCACCAACACGATTTCGGGATGCTCCCGCACAAACCGGATCGTCTCCTCGACCCAGCGGTTCTGCGTGCCAAACGCCGACGTATAGTCGTCATCCGAAGCGTTCTCATCCATGCTGCTCGTGAAAAGACTCCACACGCGCTTGCCGGCGTGGCGGTCGAGAAACGGCCCCACCTCTCCGAGGGAGCTGTGCACGCTGAACGCCTTCCAATTCAAATTTGCGCCGTGCGCCCGGTCCTTCAGCCATTGCGTGACCTTGGCCACTTCGCCCGCGGCCAGCGGAATCCCGCCCCACTCGCTCCAGAGTTTCCCATACGGCCGCAGCGCGAGACACGACTCGTTCTCACGAAGCAGAATGGTCTCCTTCGACAATCCTCGCTCGTGACACACCACGCGGATTCCCCGCTCTTTGGCCAATTCGAGCGCGATCCGGGTCACCGACATGCGTCCGTTGAACAGCAACATGATCGTGGGTTGCTCCACGTCCAGCAGCTCCATGATGCACGCGAGCGCTACAACTCCGCTGTAAAGGTAGCTGCGCAACGCCGCCACGTGCTTCGCATTCGTGAGGTCGATCGCGTTGATCCGTAGATGCGAATGCACCGAGGACTTGACCCACTGGCCGATCGGCCGGTCGCGGAAGACCGCCGACAGCAAAGCGGAATCCTCGAGTTGCTCCACAAACGCGCGCGCAGTCGTTTCGCACCCGGCGGTTTTGTAGGCACCCAGCCACGTATTCGGAATGTGGCAGCCCTCGAGCAGCGCCTTCACCTGGCTCTGGCACGCCGCGCACGCGTTCGCCGGCCGGCCCCCGGTCGTCGATTCCCAAAACATATCGCAGTCGCTGAACAAGCCGTCGCAGCTCACATACCGATAGCTGTGACCGCGCCACTGCAGATTGTGACAGATCGCGACTTCGTAGAGCGCATGGAGTTTCCAATATGCGTAGGGAGAGAAACTGAGAATTTTTTCCGGCCGGTTCATTTTCAACGGGGCATTCATCGGTAGAAAGACGCGATTCCAATCTTACGAGGACACCGCATCGAGTTGCCGACACAGCACAAATCCTTCGGCCCACGCCACACCGACCTCGCGTCCACGCACCACGCGGCGGGCGAGAAACGCTTCGATCGAGCGGCTATGCGGCTCCGCCCGCACTTCGTGAGCGTAGGCCCGATACGCCTCGACCGATTTCTCGACGTCGACTTCGGTGACCTCTGAGTAAAATGTCGGGCGATACGCCTCGGCTGGAGTCCCCCACTCCGTCGCACTCGCGACTTCGAACGCATAAATCGCCTGACACACCTCGCCGGGCTGGGGCCGAAATGCCGTCAAGGTCGCCTCGCACACGCGCCGATGGTCGATGTTCAAGTCTCCCCAAAAATGGGTGAAAACGCGGTCCGGTTTCACCTGCGCCTTCGCCCGCTCGATCAGTTGCGCGATGCGCAGCAGCGGAACCGTGTCGAGTTGGTTGTCGGGCAGCGTTCCGAACCCCGCGATGGAATAACCGAGGATTGTCGCCGCCCGGCGCGCGGCCAGACGGCGAGCTTTCACAGCGCCGCTTTTTCGTCCGCGCGAGCCGACACCATCGGTGAAGAACAACACGGAAACCCGGTGACCTTCCCGCACCCAGCGCGCGATGGAACTGCCGCAGCCCAGCACCTCGTCATCAGGATGAGCGGCGATGATCAGGATATTCATGACGACACCTCGGCGAGCAGACTCCAATCCAACGGCGTGCCGCGGGCGATATCGCGCGCCGCCCGCCGCCCAACGACGTTACCGAAGAATTTCGGTGGCAGACCGCTGCCCGGACGGATCGATCGCACATTTTTTCCATTCAACTGTTCGCCCGCCTTCACGTCTTCTGTCACAAAGAGCGAGCGCCGAAAAACCCGGCTCGCTTCTTCTTTTTTCGTCATCTCGTAGCTCACGCGGCCGAGTGCTTTTTCGGTCGTCCGCACCGCGGCCACCATCGCCGCAAACTCGGACGGCTCCAATGAAAACGCGCTGTCGGGTCCGGGCGTGGCCCGCGAGATCGTAAAATGTTTTTCGACGATACACGCGCCCAGCGCCACCGCCGCGACCGGCACCGCCACATCCATAGTGTGGTCGGACAATCCGGTCACCACTTGGAACGCGTCGGCAAGATGCGGGATCGTCCGCAAATTCATTTCCTCCGGCGCGGAGGGATAGGCGCTCGTGCACTTGAGCAACGCGAGCTGTTTGCCCCCGGCCTCGCGAAACGCCCTCACCGCCTCGTCGATCTCGGCCAACGACGACATACCGGTCGACATGATCGTCGGTTTGCCAGTTCGCGCGACTGTCCGGATCAACGGCAAATCCACCAGTTCGAACGAGGCGATCTTGTGCGCCGGCACGTCCATCGCTTCGAGAAACTCCACCGCCGTGGCGTCGAACGGTGTTGAGAAACAGTGCAGGCCGATGTCATTGGCCAACTGCTTCAACCGCGGTTGCCATTCCCACGGAGTGCAGGCTTCGCCGTAGAGGTCATGAAGGTTGCGGCCTGCCCAAATTGTTCCTGCGCCGACCTGGAACTCCGGAGTCCGCAGGTTCAGGGTCATCGTATCCGGCGTGTAGGTCTGCAATTTGATCGCATCCGCTCCGGCCGCTTTTGCCGCACGCACAATTTCCGCGGCCTCCTCGTAGCGCTGGTGATGGTTCGCCGACATCTCGGCGATGATGTAAACTGGCCGGCCGGGACCGATTTCACGACCGAAGATGCTGAAGGGCGGATTCATTTTCTTTGAGCGGGTAACAAGGGGTTGTCGGTCGGCGCGGCCACCGGGGTGATCGTCACATCGGCAACGATACGTCCGTCGCGAAGCGTGGCCCGCGTAAACTCGTAGCGAAATCCCGCGTGCTCGAAAAACGCGCGCGGATAGCCGTCGGCATCCAGCATCCGGATAAAGTCATGCAAGGCACCAAGCGTCGGCACCGCGGGGATGGCGCTTTCGGAGGGACGCCGGCGTTTGAAAACCACCGGCTCTCCCTGCTGCGGCATCGGCGCCGGATTCTCTCGGACGATCGCGCGGATCATGTCGGCCGACAAACGCGAGGCGCGCATGAGGATCTCTTCCGCACTGCCTTCGAGCGAAAGAGGCTGTTTCCCGTAGACTGGCCCCGCATCGAATTCACCCGTCATCCGCAGAGCCGTCAGTTTCGTCTCGCGATGGCCGCGCACGATGAGGTTTTGCAACGGACTGCCACCGCGGCCAAACGGCACATCGGTCATGTGGAAACAAACGCATTCGAAGCGTTCGACCAACTCGGCGGGCACTTTCCACGACCAGTGCAGAAAAAACACATACCGGGGTTTGATCCGTCGAATCGCTGCCGCGGTGAGTTCATCGGGCGTGCCGATAAAACTCCACTCGCCCGGCAGGCAGCTCAGCTCCTCATCAAACACGCGGCGATTCCATGGCTTGCAACCGACGACCACGTAAACGTCGCCCGCCCGACGCACGGAACGTGCGGTGCGGCGGCTGCGATAGGCGATTTTGCGACGAGTTTTCATGCGGTGCGCGCCACGGCCGTGTTGTCGACTGCCGTGAGTCTGATTTCAAATCGGCGTCCGGCCATTTCGAAAAAGGCGGGATATCTGGCGTCGTCCGCGACGCGCAGCTGGTTGAACAGCTCCCGCAGCGTCTTGTCCGGATCGAGTCGGCTATCCGCCGGTCGGCGGCGCGGATAGCAGGTGGGTTCGCCACTCTGTGCCCGGGAGTTCGCGAGACCATACGGATATTCGGCGACAAATTTCCGACAGAGATCGAAGGTCGCGCTCGCCTGCGCGGCGCGCAACTCGTCGACCAGCTCGTCGCCCTTCAACCGGATCTCCGTCTGCGCGTAGATATCGCCGCTGTCTACACCGGCCGCCGCCTCGAACAACGTCACGGGAATCTCGTTTTTCCCCTCCAACACCTGCCACGTCAGCGGCGACCAACCCCGACCGGCCGGCAGCGCGCTCTCGTGCACCACCAGATTGTGCGCGTGTCGCGTCAACGTTTCCGCCGGCACGATCCGACTCAGCGACAGGAAAAATGCGAGATCACCGCTGCCCAGCGCGGCCGGATCATGAAGCCACGAAACGATATGCCCGACCGACTCCCACGCGGCGACGAGCATCGGAATCGACGCGTTGAGCCACGAGTCCGCGTCGCTCACCACCGTCACCTGCAGCTTCCTTCCCAACGCCGCCGTCACTCGCGCCGCACCGTGTCCATCGATCAGCGCCCGACCGCGTGCACCCATCTCGCGACGGCGCTCACCGTCCGCACTTAGTGCGACGACGGCCGCAGCAATTTGCTCCGGCGTCACTTCGCGAAAATCACCCAAGCTGATGGTGACTCCACCTGCTGCGAGAGCCGCCGCGATTCCGGCCTGATTGTCCGCCACCACGAGCTGGACCGCCGGCAATCCCATAAAGGCAAACTCCCACGAGGTGGAACCCGCCGCCGAAACCGCGACGTCGGCCCACGCCATGAGCTCGGGCATATTGGTCGCATCGACCACGAATTTTACGTTGCTCAGCCCACTCGAAACCATTGCCCGCAATTCGGCGAGATGAGGATTCCCGCTCCCGACCACAGCTAAAATTTCCACGCCGCCCAACGTCACCAATCCGCGCAGCACGCGGCCCGTGACATTGTCCGGATCGCTCCCGCCGAGCGTGACGAGAATCTTCGCGGCCCGCCCCTGATGTTCGCGACGCCAATGCCGCCAGCCCAGAAATTCTTCACGCAACAAAACATACCGCGCTCCCAACAGCAGCCGCACGTTTTCATCGCAATGCGGATAGAGTTTCGCCGATGCCGACAAGTTTTGGTTGAGCACCACGTCGGCAGAATAGCTCCCGCCGTGTCCGTAGTCGTCCATCAACATCAGACGGCGGCCAGCCGCGCGCACGCTCCTCTGCCACTCGACCCCCAATCGGTAGCCGTCGGCCAAGATCCATGCCGCACCCGCCTTTTCCGCCTGAGCCAGAGTCGCCCGTGCATCGCCTTCGCTTCCCACGGTCGCGTCGATGGTGGCAACTTCCGCGCCGATCTCGGTCCAGCGCCGCGCCAGCGATTCGAGGCCCTCGGCCTGCACGAGCACAACGCGTCCGCCCGCGCGGCGCCATGCTTGCGCGACCGCGAGGCAGCGCATGACGTGCCCCGTGCCGATCGCGGCACTCGCATCGGCGCGCACCAACAGAAAATTATTCGGCTCAACGCGCATACGATTCGATCATGCTCTCTGCGATCGCCCAATCTTCCGGGGTATCGATGTCCTGCACGAATCGCCGCGGAATGTGCACGGGAAGCGCCACCGCGGAGAAAAAGCCCTTTCGCCGGGCCCACGCCTGCTTCGTGCCCCAGTAGAACTGCCCCGCGTCATGAAACGCCGCGGGCAGGTCTTGGGAGCGCTTCAATTCGTTCTCGGGCCAAAACATTTCCACCGTGCCCTCGCGGGAAACGCCGAGCGCCCGAAAAATCGGGAAGGCATACGAGGTGACGCTGAACGCGAATTCCACCTGCGGATTTTCCAACAGGATATTGCGCCCCTCGATTAGAGATTCAGGTCTGAGAAATGGCGCGGTCGCGTAGACACAGCATGCGACATCCACCGGACCGCGCTGGGCTTCCCACCAGGTCACCGCATGGTGAATCACCGGAATCGTCAGTGTGAAATCTGTCGCCAATTCGGCCGGACGCACAAACGGCACTTCGGCCCCGTGCGCCACCGCCACCTCCGCAATCTCGGCATCGTCGGTCGAAACCACCACGGCGTCGAAAACCCCGGACGCCTTGGCCGCCGCGATACTCCATGCGATCATCGGCTTTCCTCCGAAATCGCGGATATTTTTCCGGGGAATGCGTTTGCTGCCTCCGCGGGCTGGAATGATGCAAAGCGTGCTCATCGGATCGAAGCCGGGACCAGTGAATCGACCGCCGCGATCACGCTCGCGACGTCGTCATCGGTCATCGTCGGAAAAAGTGGGAGACTCAGCGCCCGGGAGTAAAACGCCTCCGCGACCGGACATTTGCCCGGCGCATAGCCATAGGTGCGGCGATACCACGGTTGGAGATAAACCGGGATGTAGAGCACCTGTGTGCCCACGCCCGCCGCGCGCAGATCCGCCATCGCCTGCGTGCGGGTGCGGCCGAGCTCGGCGAAATCCATCTGCACCGTGTAGAGGTGCCACGAGGTGGTCGCCGCGTCGCGCTCGTCACGCAAACCCGGGGTCACCATCCAATCAAATCCGGCAAACGCCGCGTTGTAGGCGGCAACAATCTCGCGACGACGCGCAATAAAATGATCGAGCTGGTCTAGCTGGGAAACGCCGAGCGCGCACTGCAAGTCAGTGAGGCGGTAGTTCCATCCCAGTTGCTGCATCTCGTAAAACCACGGCCCCTTTTCGCCGAGCACGTCGTCATCGGCGGCGGTTTCGAATTTCGCCGGCTCGCGCACGATGCCATGTGAGCGCAGCGCTCGGGCCATCGCCGCCCAGTCGGCCCGGTCCGTCACCAACATCCCGCCTTCACCCGTCGTCATGGTCTTCACGGGATGAAAGCTGAACACGGTGAGATCGGCCCACCGATGGCCCCCGATTTTGAAGGTCTGCGACGACGCGGAGTCCTCGTGAAAGGCGCCGCCCACGCCGTGACACGCATCTTCAACTACCACGGCGCCGCGCTCCCGGGCGATGCGGGCAATCGCAGGCAGGTCGCACGTCTGGCCGGCATAGTCCACCGCCACGACCGCCCGTGTATCCGGACTCCAGTTTCGCTCCAACTTCGCCGGATCCAGCGTGTAGGAGACCGGGTCGATATCAGAAAAATCCGGGGTCGCGCCGACGTAGGCCGCGCAGTTCGCCGAAGCCAAAAACGTAATCGGCGAAGTGACCACTCTGTCACCTTTCCCTATTCCGGCCACCCGGAGCGCGAGGTGCAGCGCCGCCGTCGCGCTGTTGACCGCAATGGCGTGCTTGGCCCCGACACGCGCCGCAAAGCGCCGCTCGAAGAGCTCGATCGTCGGCCCCTGCGTCAAGAAATCCCCGCGCAACACCGCCACGACCGCGGCGATGTCAGCTTCGGAAATAGACTGGCGTCCGTAGGGGATCATGCGGCCGATGGTTGTCCGCGCGCCTCAGGCGACCGGCGCGAGTTCACGCAACGCGCAGCGCGCGGGCTCGCGCCGGACTTCCACCGGAAACGGCGCTCCGGAATCGACCTGTTCAAAGATCAGTTCGCGCAACTCGTCCACCGATAGAAAATGTTCGTTCGTGCCGCTGCTGTAGCAGAACCCGGTCGGCACCGGTTTCGCTCCGGATTTTTGGCAGTAGCTCTGGAGCGTGTAGGCACCGCCGCTCGGGAGGATCGCGTAGTATTCGCCGAGATCGACGGTGTTGTAGCTGTCACTCGCGGTGATCATCTCCTCGTGGATCTTTTCGCCGGGGCGCACGCCGATGACGGGATGGACGCACTCGGGGCCGATGGCCTGGGCCACATCCGTGATGCGATAAGAGGGAATCTTCGGCACGAGGATTTCTCCGCCCCACGCCTTCTCCAAACTCCAGAGGACCATCTCGACCCCCTCCTGCAGGCTGATGTTGAAACGGGTCATCGTCGGGTCGGTAATCGGCAACACGCCCGTTTTCCGTCGGTCGAGGAAGAAGGGAATCACCGAGCCGCGGCTGCCCATGACGTTGCCGTAGCGCACGACGCTGATCCGGATGTCGCGCGAACCGGAAATATTGTTGGCCGCGACAAACAGTTTGTCGGAGCAAAGCTTGGTCGCGCCGTAGAGATTGCTGGGTGCCGCCGCTTTGTCGCTGGAGAGCGCCACGACGCGGCGCACGCCTCCGTCGAGACACGCCTCGATGATGTTCTGCGCGCCGAGCACATTGGTTTTGATACACTCAAACGGATTGTATTCCGCCGTGGGCACCTGCTTGAGCGCCGCCGCATGCACCACGACATCGATGCCTTCCAACGCACGGCGCAGACGTTTTTCATCGCGCACGTCGCCGATAAAATAGCGCAGCGCTTTGTGCACCGACGGCGGAAATTTCTGCGCCATTTCGAACTGCTTCAGCTCATCTCGCGAAAACACCACGAGCCGTTTGATCCGCGGATAGCGGGCCAGCACGGTCTCGACAAACGCTTTGCCGAACGAGCCGGTGCCTCCGGTGAGGAGAATGCTCGCGTGATCGAGGGAGAAATCGGACTTGGGCGTGGAGCGCATGGTAATGGGAAGAAGGAGAGCCCGAAACACCGGAACAGTTTGTGTTCGGCGGCACTCCGGATGGTGGATTTACAAATTGGTCCACCCATTTTGCAGGTTTTGCGCCCGCAGCATCACATCGCTGTTAAGACACTATAATCCAATTACTTAAAAAGTTATTTCAACTGCCGATATCCGGCGCTGCCCGCAACTTGGCGCGCACAGCCGAACAAGCGGCAAATTTTTCCGGCTGCCGTTGCCGGGCCAAAGCCAGACGCCACGTGCGGGCATGCGACCCCGCCGCGCCAACCGTCCCGAACTCACCCGTCCGCCGGCCTCAACCCACCGCCGACCGCACGGGCCCAAATTTCTGCAACGCCCGGTGCGTCGCCTCTTCGATCTGCTCCTCCGCGATTCCCACCGTCGCCATTACCTCCGGCGCAGGTCCCCAATACGAAAACTCTCCGGGCAGGCCGTGACCGCACCGCTCCGCCGCACCAGCCGCGATGTTGAGCATGCCGGCCAAGCGCGCTTCGGGCGCCGGCGCGTAGTGTTCGCTGATCGCCGCGATCGTTTCGGCGGGAAATCGCCACTCTTTCAAAATTTGGGCCGCTGCTTCCCCGTTGGTCATCCCGACCGATTCAATTTCCCAAGCCGCGATCGGCCCACGGCCTTCCAACTCGTAGTTGACTGTCTTGCCGGTGCGCGCCGCCAATCGGTTGAGCGCCACCTTCCCGATCGAGCGCAGGAGTCCGGCCGTGTAGGCGGCCTGCGCATCGAGCTGAGCTTCTTCGGCCAGCTGTTCCATGAGCAGCGCGGTGAGCAGCGAATTTTCGCGAAATTGCGCGCCCGTGATTCCGTAGAACGGCAGATCCGACTCGCCGACTTGGGCGACCGCGATGAATCCGGTCAGGCGGTAAACTTCGACGAAGCCCACGCGCGCGAGCGCCTCTTCGAGCGAGGCGATCGGTTCCTGCCCGCCGTAAGCCACGCTGTTGGCGATGCGCACGATCCGCGCCGTGAGCGCCGGATCGCAGCGGATCAGATCCGCAATGACTGCGAGATCCGTGTTCAAATCGAAAAGCCGGCGTCCCAGCAGCGCCAAGATGCGCGGTCCCGCGGGCAACTCGGTCGCGATGACCAGCAGTTTGGTATTCGGCTGCGTGGAAGCGGTCATACAAAATTCCTCGTGGATTTAACCGAGCGCCGCCCGCACGGGACCGAAATGCTCGAGCGCCGCCCGCATCGCCTCGTCCACTTCATCCTGCGACAAGCCTGCTGCGGCGAGATCCGCGGGCGTGTTCGTCCAGTAACTCGACTCGCCCGCCAAACCGTGGCCGCTGCGCTCGGCGGCTCCGGCTGCAAGATTCAACAGACGGGCAATCGTCTCGCCCGCCTCCGGTGCGTAATGGTCGCGGATCGCGCTGATCGTTGCCGGCGGGAACCGCCACTCTTCCAAGATGATCGCGGCGGCTTCACAGTTGCTCAGCCCGATGAAACCCACTTCCCACTCCGCCAGCGGACCGCGGATGCCGCAGCCCCCGTCGTAGACCGGGTCGCTGGTGAGCCGATCCAGAGCGATCTTGCCGACCGAGCGCAACAGTCCCGCCGTGTAGGCGGCCCTTGGATCCACGCCCGCGGGCCGTGCGAGTTGTTCCATCACCAAAGCACTCAACAGAGAGTTTTCCCGCAGCTGCGCTCCGCTTATGCCATAGCGCACGAGATTCGTATCCGACACCTGCGCGATCGCCGCGAAACCCGCGAGCCGGTAGACTTCCATCAGGCCCACCCGGGCCAGGGCCTCTTCAATCGAGGCAAACGGCGTGCCCGTGTTGTAGGCCGCACTGTTTGAGATCCGGATGATGCGGGCGGTGAGCGCGGGGTCCCGCTTGAGGAGGCCGGTGACGTCCTCGAGCTCCGAATCCATGGCCAGCAGCAAATGCCCGATCCTCGCCAAAATTTGCGGCGCGGACGGCAGCGATTTTACGACGTGCAACAACGTCGCGCGGGGAACCGAAGAGGCAATCATGACAGGAGATTTATCGGCACGGGACGGTGAGGGTGTAAGGGAAAAAGTGTCGGCGAAACCGCGGGCGCTACCGGCTCGCCTGGAAACGGGACGCGCCGCCGACGCAGTCGCGGCAGCCTGCACGTCGGCCCCGGTGTTTTCGGCCAAAACACCGCCCGCTTGAGGAAAATCTCACTCAAGCGCCGACCAATTGTGCCGATGATTTGCACACCCATGCCCACCGCCACACTCCCACCACCGAGCACCGTCGCCGCGCCCTTTCGCGAAGAGGAAATCGTGCGAAGGATCAACGCCTGTCCCAAGCTCGCTTCGCTGCAGAGCATCAACCGCGCACTCGGCGAGCTCGTGCGTTCCGAAGGCAGCCTCAATTCCCAGATCGCCGAAGTCATCCGCCGCGATCCGTCCCTCTCCGCGCGCCTGTTGCGCATGGTCAATTCCGTCTACTTCGGACTATCGACCCGTGTGAACAACATCGAAGAAGCCGTGTTTTTCCTCGGCCTCCGGCAAATCCGCGAATTGTCCATGGCCACGCCGGTCATCGAAGAGCTTGAACAATTGCAGCAGACCACCGCGCGCTCCCTGCCATGGAAAGACCTGTGGACGCACAGTATCAGCACCGCGATTCTCACCCGCGAGATCCTCGCCTCCACCACGCTGCACATCGACGACGATACCGACTACTTGGTCGGCCTGCTGCACAACGTCGGCAAAGTCGTCATGGCCTATTCTTTTCCCGACGAGCTCCGCGCCATCATGGCCACGCCCGTCGCGAATCCCGCCGCGGTCTGCGCCCTCGAACGCGAACGCATCGGTTGGGATCACGCCCGCATCGGCGCCCACTATCTCGTCCGCCATCAGCTCTCCGAGGAGATCGTGACCGCCGTCAACTACCACAACGATCCCGACCGTGCTCCGCGTCACCGGCTCTTCGCCGCCGCCGTGCAAGTCGCCGATCATCTCGTGCGCCACGCCGGCGTCTCCGGCGGCTTCGAACTCATCGACCCCGTCGAAAACGATGCATGGCTCACGCTCGACGGTTGGAAAATCCTCTACGGCGCCGACGGTGACGAATCACGACTCGCCCGCGCCTCCATCGCCAATTCGCTCCACCGCCTGCCCGCGATGTTGCAGGGGCTGCTCTGATTTTCCGCCCGGTCCCGCGCGAGGCTAAAGAATCTCACCACCCGGCCGATCATTCCTGCGATGCCCGCCACCGTCCTGTCGCGCGACAGATTCTCCGCCTCCGCCGCTCCCACCGATTCATGGTTGGGCGCGTGGGAATCCAGTGCCGACTCCGCCTACTGCCGCGATCCGCACGGGCGCATTCTCGCCGCCAATCTTTCGTTCGCCCGCAAATTCGGCCGGACGCCGGCGGCGCTGTTGTCCGCCCACGTTTTCGATCTTCTGCATCCCGACGATCTGCCCGCGTTTCGCGCGTCGGCCGCCGAGCTCGCCCCCACGCCGCATCGCACCACCAGCGAACACCGCTGGCGCACGCCGCAGGGCATCCGCTGGTTTGCGTGGGAGGAAGCCGCCCTCCACGACGAGCAGGGCGCCCTCATCGCCATCCGCTCCGTCGGCCGCGACGTCACCCGTCAGCATCTCGCCGAGGAGCAATACTACCGCCTCTCCCGCGCCGTGGAGCAGTCTCCCGTTTCCATCGTCATCACCGACCTCGACGGCCACGCGCAGTATGTGAATTCCAAGTTCACCGCCGTCAGCGGACACACGCTCGAAGACCTGCTCGACAGCAACATCGAGGTCCTCCGCGACGGCCATCCCGACGAGACTTCGTTTCGAAATTTTTGGGAGACGATCCGCGCCGGCGGCGAATGGCGCGGCGAACTCGCCACCACCCGCGGCGACGGCGGCACGGTGTGGGAATCCGTCAAAGTTTCCTGCCTGCGCAGTCCGGCCGGCGAGATCACGAATTTCCTCTGCCTCCGCGAAGATGTGAGCGAACGCAAGCGCCTCGAAAACGAGCTCCGCCAAGCCCAGAAAATGGAAAGCCTCGGCACGCTCGCCGGCGGTATCGCGCACGATTTCAACAACCTGCTCGCGATCATCAACGGCTACGCCGAATTCTGCCAACAGGGCGCCCAGGAACCCGCGACCCTGCAGAAGTGCCTGAAGGAAATCCACCGCGCCGCCCAACGCGCCAGCGGGCTCGTGCGCCAGATCCTCACCTTCAGCCGCAAGACCGAAGTTCGTTTCTCCCCGGTCGATCTCAACCAGCTCTGCCGTGATCTCGTCGCGCTGCTGGCCGAGACATTCCCGCGCACCGTCTCTTTCCAGATCGGCCTGCAGGACCGGCTGCCGCCGCTCCTCGCCGACCAGAATCAGCTCCAGCAGATCGTGCTCAACCTCTGCGTAAACGCCCGCGACGCCATGCCGTCCGGCGGCGTGATCTCTCTCTCCACCGGCACCCAGCCCGGGGTGTCCCTCCAGCGTCTCGGCGCCGATCCGTTCCGCACGTATGCGTTTCTCCGCGTCGGCGATACCGGCACTGGCATGACGCCCGAGGTGCGCGCCCGCATTTTCGAACCGTTCTTCACGACCAAACAGGGCAATCAAGGCACCGGTCTCGGCCTTGCCGTCGTCTACGGCATCGTCGTCGCCCATCACGGCTACATCGATGTCGAGAGCACGCCCGGCGCCGGCAGCACGCTGACCATTTACCTGCCGCTCGCCGAGAGCGCCACCACGATGCCGCAAACCGTCGCCCCGAACGAGTCGTTCCCGGGCGGCTCCGAAACCCTGCTGATCGTGGATGACGAGGAGTCGCTGCGCACGCTGCTGAGCACCGCGCTCACGCGCAAAGGCTACACGACCCTCACCGCGTCGTCCGGCCTCGAAGCCATCGAATACGTCAGCGATACGACCCGTCACTTCGACATCGTCCTGCTCGATCTCAACATGCCCGGCGCCAACGGCGTCGAAGTGTTGAAGATCCTCCGCCTGTGTCGTCCGAAGTCCCGCGTGCTCGTCGTCAGCGGCCACATCACGCCGACGGCCCGCGCCGAATTCGAACGCCTCGGCCAACGCGATTTCATTCAGAAGCCCTACCGGCTCGACGAACTCGGGCGCACCCTGCGCACGCTCCTCGACGCCCCGCTCGTCTGACCCCGCCGGCGCCCCCGGCCACCGCCGCCGGCGCCCCGGTGCGCACCGTCGGTAGTCCCGCCGTTAGCCGCGTCTCCGTAATTCGCACGCGAAACCCCTTCAGGCCGCGCCCCGCGCGCCGATCTACTCTTTGGGCAATATCGGACAATCCACACACATGGACTGTATAACCATCAATGAATCACCGCGAACCACCGTCTCTGCCGACGGGTGCGAGCCGGACGCTGCGCTGCTTATCAGTGCTGCTGCTCCCGCTGCTCGCTCCCGAGGCAGCACCGGCCTTGGCTCGTCCCCGTCATGCCTTCGGGCATTCCGGAGACGAACCAGGAGGCGAGTCCTTGCCATATCTGGCCTTCGTCGGCGCTCCGGCGCTGCGTTTCCAGAAGGCGACGCCGCCGCCCGATGTTGTCCCCCGCCCGCCCGCAGGCGCCCCGCCCGTCCCTCCGCTCACTCCCACCGAATCCGCTGTCGCGCTGGCCAATGCTGCCGCCGCCCAGTCGGCCAAAGCCGGAATGCGCCCACCCGACGAGACCCGTGCTATCGACACCAAGCCCGAGCCCAAACCGGCCCCTCCACCCGGTAGCAAGCCCCCGGCCGCTATCCTGCCCGATGACACCCGTCCCGCCGTGCGACCGGAAGATTTTCTTCCGTATTTCCAAGTGCCCGGTGCCGCGAAAACCGCCGGCGAAGTCAACGTGATCATGCCCGCCAACGCATTCACCACGCCTCCCTCCGCGCCCATTCCGCCCAGCTCCGCCACCTATACCCAGTCACCGAAATGATCCTTCGTTCTCTATCCTCGCCCGGCCTCGCCGCCGTTCTCGCGCTCCTCGCGCTGGTCGGCGGTGTCAGGCTTGGTGCGGCCGAGAGCCACGCCGCACCTGCCGCCCACGCCGCCCCCGTTCCGACACCGGCCGCCGAGCATACCGCTCCCGCGCCTGCCGTTGAAAAGGCCGGCCACACATCGAAGCCCGCCGACGTTTCCCACGCCGCCCCGGCGAAGCCGACCCCGAAGGCCGCACCGCCCGCCAAGCAAGCCACCGCGCCGACGAAAAAATCCGCCCCGGCCGCTTCTGCGCACGGCGCCAAACCGGCCCATGCCGACACCGTCTCTCCGCACGCGGTCGCCACCGAAACCGTCGCCCCCACCGAGGAAATCCAGAGCCTCCTCAAACTCGGCACCACCCTCACCGATCGCGCGAACTACGAGTCCGCCGAGATCGCCTACTATCAGGTGCTCAACCATCCCTACGCGGCCCCCGCCGACACCAAGAACGCGCTCTTCGGCCTCGCCCGCATGCAACGCAAGCAGGGCTCGCTCACCAAGGCCGTCGCGATCTACGAGCGCTACCTCAAAGATTTCCCCGGCGACGAACGCACCCCCGACGCCCTCCTCGATCTCGGCCGCACCCTGCGCGCCCTCGGCGTCTATAAGGGCGCCATCACCCGTTTCTACTCCGTCATCAATTCCACGCTCAAACTCCCCGGTGAAGGCTTCGAGCACTATCAGGTGCTCACCAAAACCGCGCAGTTCGAAATCGCCGAAACCCATTTCCAGGCCGGCGATTTTGCCGAGGCCGCCAAGTTCTACACCCGCCTCCGCCTCCTCGACCTTGCTCCGAGTGACCGCGCCCGCGCCCACTTCAAAGCCGCCTACTCGCTCCGCCTCAAAGGCGATCTCGAAAACGCCGTCTCCACTCTCCGCGCCTACATCGACCAATCGCCCGACGATGAAAACGTCCCCGAAGCGCGCTACCTCCTCGCCGTCGCGCTTCGCGAACTGAAGCGCCCCGAAGAAGCCTTCGCCGCCACGCTCGAACTGCTCCGCACCGAGCAGACCCGCGTCGCCCGCGATCCCAAACGCTGGGCCTACTGGCAACGCCGCACCGGCAACCAGCTCGCCAACGATTTCTTCGAAAGCGGCAACACCCTCAACGCCCAATCCATTTACCAGGGGCTGGTCGCCCTCTCGCCCGAACCGAACTGGCGCATTCCCCTCACCTATCAGATTGGTCTCTGCTACGAACGCCTCGGCAACACCGATCGCGCCCGCGCCTCCTACCAATCCATCGTCGACGGACTCGGTGCCACTCCGCCCACCGAACTCGCGGAGCTTGCCCGCATGGCGGCTTGGCGCATCAATCACCTCTCGTGGCGCGACGGCGTCTCCCAACAAGTCTCCCAACTCTTCGAAACCACCACCGGCCAAACCCCTCCCGCCGACGCCAAGTCGCCCGATCCCAAATCCCCCTCCGCCAAGTCCGCCGCCGCGCCCGCTCCGAAAAACACCGACGCCGTCCCGCCGCCCGCCACCCCGACGCCCAAACCCGTTCCCGCCCCTCCCACCGCCACCGCTGCCGCCGCCGCCGGAAAAAAGACCGCCTCCACCCCATGACCCAGTCCGAGACCATTCAAGCACACCAGGCCCTCTGCGACGAAATCCACCGGCACGCCCTCGAAGAAAACCGTTTCCTCCGCCAGCACCAGCGCGCCCCCGGCGCCGATTTTCTCGAGCGCAAACGCCAGATGCTCGAAAAACTGGATACGTCGCTCGCCGCCCTCCGCTCGTTCCCCGCCGGCTCGGCGCGCGATCCGGAAATCCGCACGCAGCTCGAAAACACCCGCGCCCGCATTCTCCAGATTCTCCAGCTCGACAAGGAAAACGAACAGCTGCTCCTCCGCTGCAGCCTCTCCGGCGCCCGCGCCGCCGCCCCCGGGGCCGCGCCGACTCCGTCGGTGTCGATGCTTCAAAAAATTTACGCCCGCTGCTCGTAGCGGCCCGCGCCGCGGCGCTCATTCCGTCGCTGCCCGCACGACCGCCGCCACCTCCGCCGTGATATCCTCGCGACCCCGCGCCGGAATCGCCGCCAGCGGCTCTGCGCCCTCGACCACCACCGGCCGGTAGTCGAGCGCCCGCAAGGCGGCCACCCGCCAAAACACGGCGTTCATGTAGCCGCGGTTGAAAAACTCCACCACCCGCGTGCCCGCCTGGCAAAACACCGTGTTCGCCAATCCCGCACCGTGTGGCGCCACCACCGTCTTCGCGTGACGCAGCGCCGCGATTTGCCCGGCCCACGGCAATTCCTCCAGCCGCACTTTCGTGAAACCGTGCCGCTCCAAACGCGCCCAAAGTTCCCCTTCGTTCGTCACGCGGCGGCGGCGCGCGTTTTCCCGTGAAATGTAGATTCGCTCGCCCCACGGCGACGTCGCCCCGGCCGTCCACGTCGCGACCCGCTCGTTTAGACTCTCCGCCGCCAGCGGGGTCAGTTCTCCCTCGGGCCCATTCACGCGCGGCACGATCAGCTCCGCGCATTCGACGTGGGCATACCGCCCCGGCTCCAACAGCTCGCCGGCCCCGCCGATTCGCGCCAGCGCCTCGCGCATAAACGGCTGCGCCCCGTGGGCGATGATCGTTCTCGCTCCGCCCAGATCCGCTCCGAGCACCAGCCACCGTGGCAATTCCTCCAACAACCAGTGGCAGTAGCCCGCGCCGAGCGCGGTCGCCGCCACCGCCACCGGACCGTCGATTCGCCGCGGCGTCCGGATTTTCCGATACGCCAGCAGCCAGTGCTCCCCGGGCGGTTTCCCAAAATCCCACGACACGTCCCTCGCGATCGTCGTCCCGTCCGGTGCCAGCACGTGCCCCGGCCCAAACACCCGCCCGCCCGCCACGCGCGCCACCCCGGCCGGTTCCACCGGCACCGTCGCGAAGCGCCGCAGATACTCCCGGACTTCCCCGGTTGCGTGCACCGGCACTGCATACGTCACCCGCTCCGCACCGCCCGGCTCGCGCGGCGCCCAGATCCCGCCCGTCCGGGCGCACAATTCAGCCAGACGCTCGCAGCGCGCCGGGGGCGGCAGATAGATCGTTGGCTGATTGTTCACGTTGGCGGAAAAACGGGATCGCCGCAGCATTCGGCCCTTCCGCGCGCCCGCGAGCAAATGCGTCGCAAACCCGGCGCCCCCCCCGCCGCAGGAGCCGTTGTCGCCGCCGGTCTATTCGCCCCAGTTCTGCCCCGGAAAGCGCGACCGGTCGATCCGCTCGCTTTCAGTATCAAGGAGCGAATTCACCTGGGCGAGCCGCACCGCGATATCGCCGGCCATCTTCTGCAACGCGGTTCCGGCGATTCCCAAGAAGTTCAAATGCACCGGTTCCGGCGGTGGCGGCAGCACCGTGCCCGCCCGCGCGCACACCGTGCTGCGCAACCATTTCGCTGCAAACAGCAGCGTCGCCATCCGTGCCTGGCTGGCCGAAGCCCGCGGCGTGTATTGCCACCGCACCGGCTCGGAAATCGAGTGCGGAAACCCCCAGTGTTTCAGCAACGCGCAGCCGGTCTCCGCCTGCGTAAAGCCCAGCTCGCCACGCTCGCTCTCGATCGCTTCGCGGGGAAAACCCGTATTTCTCAACACCAGCGGCCGCTTGGTCCGCAGCGACCATTCGTCGATCGCCACCATCCCCACGCAATGCAGGAGCCCAATCGTGTAGGCCACATTGCGGTCCTGCGCCGTGCGCTCCGCGAGCGCTTCCGCCGCGAGTGCGCCCGCCACCGACATCCGCCAAAGCTCATCCGCTTCGAGGCCATAGGTCTCCAGCGGACGCACCAGCACCTGCGAGGCCACCGCATAGGAGACGAGCGCATAAACCTGTTCGTAGCCCACCCGGTTCACGGCTTCTTCCACGGTGAAGCACCGCACTCCTTTGCTGAAATAGGCGCTGTTCCCCATCTGTAACACGCGGGCCGCGATTCCCGGATCGAGCCGGATCAACGCCACGATTTCGTGCATCGACGAATTGCCGTCCGACAACAACTGCTTCAACCGCGGCAACACCTTCGGCGCCGAGGGTAAATGCCGGACTTCCCGCACAATGTCTTCGGGCGATAGCGCGCAACCGGAGAGAATGGAGATGTCCGCGACCATGGGTATCAGCTGCCCATCGGCCCACTTCGGGGAAACTTTCGCCAAAATTTCACCACCCCCCCCGAAAATTCCGCCTGCCGCCGGCCCGGTCGCCCTACCACCCGCGCCGCTACCTGCCGGACATGAGCCGTCTACCTTTTAAAAGGTATCGGCCTACCTAAACCTATGGGTATCACCCGCCGCAGAACCCTCTGGCTCGCCCTTCCCCCCCGCCCGATGGTGGAGCCCGTCCGAACGTCCCTCGCTTTCGGCCGTCCGCGATCTGTTTTGTGATGGTCTCCTCCGTTCCCAATTCCCGCCCGTCCTCCGCCCCCCGTCGCCTCCATCGCGCGGCGGCACCGGGCCCCGCATAGCCGACCCGTTTCGTCATGGCCCGTATTCTCATCATCGAAGACGACGAACCGCTCCGCACGGTCCTGGCCGGAGCCTTGGTCAACGCCGGCCACACCGTCATCCAAGCCGACGAGGGTCGCGCGGGCTGCTCACTTTTCAACACGTCTCCCTGCGATCTCGTGCTCACCGATCTCATCATGCCCGGCCAGGAGGGCATCGAGACCATCATGCAGCTCCGGCAACGCCACCCCGCGCTCCCCATCATCGCGATGTCCGGTGGCTCCCACCACGCCAAATCCTACCTCGCCATCGCCGCCAAACTCGGCGTCCGCACCACCCTCTCGAAACCGTTCACCCTGGCCGATCTCACCCGCGCCATCGACGCCGCCCTCGCCGGCGCGCCGCCGGCACCGCCTTTCTCCGTGTGAACGTCATCCACCTCGAGTCCAACCCCGACGACGTCGATCTCGTCCGCGCCCTCCTTCGCTCCGAGTGGCCGGGTTGCCACATCACCGTTGTCCGCGACCGGCCCGCGTATCTCCTCGAACTCGGCCGCGCCGGTTTCGACCTCATCATCTCCGATTTTTCGCTCGAAGGCCTCGCCGGACTCGACGCCTTGGCACTCGCCTGTGCGCAGCGCCCCGACCTCCCGTTTATTTTTTTCACCGACTCCGCCGGCGAAGACCGCGCGCTCGACGCCGTGCACCTGGGCGCCGCCGACTACGTCCTCAAAGACCACGTGCGCCGCCTGCCCGCCGCCGTCAAACGCGCCCTCCGCGACAGCAACGAACGCCGTCAGCGCCGCCAAGTCGAAGCCGCCAACCAGCGGCTCCTCGATATCTTCGCCAACACTCCCGACCTCGTCGCCCTCACCTCACCCGCCGGCCAACTCCTCCACCTCAACCGCGCCGGCTATCGCCTCCTCGGCCTCCCGGAGGGCACCGATATCGGCGGCCTTACCATCCGCGATTTTCACCCGCCCGACATCGCCGATTTTATCCTCTGCCAGGCGCTCCCCGAAGCCGTCCGCGACAACACGTGGACCGGCGAAACCGTCCTCCTTTCGCGTGACGGCGCTCGCGTTCCCGTTTCCCAGGTTCTCATCGCCCATCGCAACGCCGACGGCTACGTCGGCCACCTTTCGATGATCATGCGCGACCTCACCGCGCAACGCCGCCACGAGTCCGCGGTCCGCGAGAGCAACGAGCGCTTCCAACTCGTCGCTCGCGCCACCGACGACTCCATCTGGGATCTCAACCTCCTCACCGGCGACCTCTGGTGGAGTGAAGCCTACGAGACCCGCTACGGCTATCCGCGCAACGCCGAAGAATCCACCATCGCCGCGTGGCGCAGCCACCTCCATCCCGACGACGGCCCCCGCGTCGAAGCCTCCTTGCGCGACGCCATCTCCCACGGCCCCCGCCACTGGAGCGAGGAATACCGCTTCCGCCGGGCCGACGGCACCTACGCCGAAATCCTCGACCGCGGGCAGATCCTCCACGACGCCGAGGGCCGCCCCACCCGCATGATCGGCTCCATGCTCGACATCACCGAGCGCAAACAGGCCGAACGCCGCGTGCGCGATCTTGTCGAGCTGCTCAACAAAGCGCCCGACGCCATCTTCCTCACCGATCTCGAAGGTCGCGTCACGTTCTGGAACCACGGCGCCGAACGCCTCACCGGCCGCTCCGGCCCGTCCGCCCTCGGCCAACGCGTCGAGACTCTCTTCGCACCCGAGGTCTCCGCCAAACTCGCCACCGTCCACACCGATCTTTCCTCCAAGGGCGAATGGCGCGGCGAACTCCACCTGCGCACCCCCCATCCGCTCATTGTCGACTACAACGCCACCGTCGTTCGCGACGACCACGGCCAGCCCAAAGCCCGCCTCACCATCGTCACTGACATCACCGAGCGGAAGCAGCTCGAAGAACGTTTCCTCCGCACCCAACGCCTCGAGAGCGTCGGCATGCTCGCCGCCGGCATCGCGCACGATCTCAACAACGTCCTCTCGCCCATTCTCATGGGCGCCCCGATGCTCCGCGCCCACCTCTCCGATCCGGCCGACCTCCAGCTCGTCGCCATGTTCGAGAAGAGCGCCGAACGCGGCGCCGGCCTCGTCCGCCAGATTTTGAATTTCGCCCAAGGCGTCGGCGGCGAACTCCGTCCCATCCAGGTCCGCCACGTCCTGCGCGACCTCGCCAGCGTCATCCGCGAGACGTTTCCGAAAAACATCCGCTACGAAGAACGCGTCCCACGCGACCTCTGGCTCGTCGCCGCCAACCCCACCCAAATCCACCAGGTCCTGCTCAATCTCTGCGTCAACGCCCGCGACGCCCTCCCCGACGGTGGCAAGCTCTCTTTGCGGGCCGAAAACCTCCTGCTCGACGAGACGTCCGCCCGCGCCATCCCCGGCGCCCGCCCCGGCTCCTGGCTCGTCCTCCACGTCGAAGACACCGGCACCGGCATCGCCCCCGAGATCCTCGCCCGGGTCTGGGAACCGTTTTACACGACCAAAGAATCCGGCAAAGGCACCGGCCTCGGCCTCTCCACTGTGCGCGGCATCGTCGAGACCCATCACGGCTTCATCACGGTCCAGAGCGAACTCGGCCGCGGCACCGCGTTTCACATCTTCCTGCCCGCCGTCGAAGGCACCCCCGGCGAAACCGCCACCCCCGCCGGCCAAGCCATCCCCCGCGGCGGCGGCGAACTCATCCTCGTCGTCGACGACGAGCCCAACATCCGTGACGTCACGGCGTCGACTCTCATCCGCCACGGCTATCAGGTCATCGCCGCCCGCGACGGCAGCGAGGCGCTCACGCTGTTTTCCCGTAGCAGCCGCGACGTCCGCCTCGTCATCACCGATCTCCACATGCCCCGCCTCGACGGCGCCGGCATCGCGCGCGTCATCCGTTGCCTGAATCCCACCGTGCGCATCCTCGCCGCCAGCGGTCTCGATTCCGGCACCCGCCCCGGCGATCCCGCCCCGGCCTTCGCCGACGCTTTCCTCGCGAAACCCTTCAATCCCGACACCCTGCTCCACACCGTGCACCGCCTGCTGCACACCCCGGGCACCGCCCCCGCCTCCTCACCGACCTCCGCAGGCGTTGGGGCCTCATTCGATTTCGTTCAAAAATAATTTTTTTCGTCCCCCTCGACACCCGCCCGGTTCTTTCCCCACGGTGGCACCGCTTCCGTTTGCCCGCCCTGATGAAAAAAATTCCCATCTGCACCCTCTGCGCGGGTGCACTCTTTGTCGTGATTGGCACGATCGCGCTTCTCCGGCTGACCCCGCGACCCGATCCCTTCGGTCTGCTGTTTCCTCTCGTCTGGGATCTCGCGATGGTCGGCATCGGTCTCGGCATCGTTTTTCGCTGCGAGTGCGCCCGCAAAGCCGGCATCGCCTGGAGTATCTTCTGCATCATCGCCACTCTCTGCGTCGGCGGCGCCACACTCTTCTGGACCATCGGCCAGAGCGACAACTCCCTCGGCCGCGACCGCTTGGCCTTCCTCGCCGTGACCATCGCCTTCGGCGTGCTCTTCGGCCTCTGGCAATTTTTTGTTCTCCGCAGTCCCGCCGCGAAGGAGTGGACCGCCCCCACCGCCGAACCAACGCGCGAAGTGCGCCCCAGCTAACGCGGATATTTCACACTTTTCATGACGTTTTTTTTGCCACAGAGGCCACCGAGCCCAGCCACAGAGCGCACGGAGGCAAACACTCTGCCTTGCTCGGTGACCTCTGTGTCTGGGCTCCGTGTCCTCTGTGACTCATGCCTTGGTCGATTCTGGCATGAATTTTCCAGGCTGAAGTAGCGCGGAATTTCCGCCCCCGGTTTACGCCCCCGCCGGCTCGATCATCCGCAGCCCTTTTTTCTCCAACGCGCGGTAAACGTCCGGCAGGTCAAAACGCTTCAACACGTCCGGCACCATCGCCGAAAGCGGCCACGTGTAATCTTCCGTCGTCGCCAGTTCGCCGTAGCTCGTCAACGCGCCTTTCAGCGTCACCTGCGTGACCGCGTCCGCGAGCACCGCCGCAAACGCCCCCGGGATCGCCCCGCGCCCGCGCGCCACGAGATGTATCTTCGCAAAACCGTGCGCGCCCAGCCACGCGATCACGCGCAACACATCGTAGGTCCGCTGGCCCGCCACCGGGTAGTCCAACATCACCGCGTGCGCCGCGTAGAAATAATCCGCCCCATACGGCGCATCCCACGCGCCGCCGCAGGTGTTCGGCTGCGACTCGCCCACGCCGCGCACATCGCACGCAAACACCGCCGCACCCGGCGCCGCCTGCATCGTTTCCACGATCAGCTTCTCCTCGCGCAACTCCCCGTCCGCCGAGCGATCCGCGATATAGAGCACTGCCTCGCCCGTCGCCGTGCGCAACGGCCGCGCATCGTGCTGACTCTCCCCGAGCAGATAAACCAGCGCGTGCACGCCCGGCTCCGTCTCCACCGCATACGTCGTCGCACTTTTCTTCGGATAACCGCGCCCGCGATCGGCCCGCAGTATCCGAAAGTCCGGCACGCCCGCCGCCGGTGGCAATTTTAGCGCTTCTGAAATTTCTTTCGCCAGGTCCGCACCCGCCACCGGTTTTCGCTTCGCCGCCAGCGCCTTCGCGCGCTCCGCCGTAAACGAAAAAATCGTGCGCGCCCCGAGCTTCGCCACCTGTCCGTTAGGCGTGCAGCGCAGATCCGCTTCAGTCTCCAGTGTCAGTATCGGCTCCGTCCGCGTGCCGCTCCCGCGCGTCACACCGTCGAACCACCGATACATCGCCTCGCGCACCGGCTGCGAGAACCCATGCGGGTCCGGCCCCGCAAAGCGCGCAATATTTTTCTCCGCCCCGAGCAGTGCATACAGTTTCTGGAGCCGTCCGTGCGCCTCTTCCAATCCGCGCACATCAAAAAAATCCCGCTCCTGCCCGAGGAGAATCACCGGCTTCGGCGCCATCGCCGCGATGAAATCCGCCAGATCCAGTCCCGCCGCCAACACCCGCGGCACCATCTGCTCCGTGTCCGCCGGCAGCTCGTTTTCCGCATTCCGCCGAAACGTCGTGATGAAACACGACGGCGCCGCCATGGCCCAGCGCGACTCCACGCCGCACAACCACGCCGTCTCCGTGCCACCACCCGAATTTCCCGTCACACCGATCTTCTGCGCATCCACCTCCGGCCGCGTCAGCAGATAATCCAGCGCGCGAATTCCGTCCCACGCCCGCCACGCCGCCAGCGATTCGCCGACGAGAAACTGCTGGTTGCCCGCGAGCAAATGCTCCCGCGTCCCCGCGCCGTGACGCGAACGTCCCGCCGCGTCGCCGTATTGCAACCGCTCGCCCTGACCCGGCGGATCGAAAATCAGCGACACATATCCGAGCCGCGCCAGCCCCTGCGCGAACCCTTGGTAAGCCGCTCCCGCCTTCCCTTCCGTCGTGTGCCCGCAACACCCCACCACCGCCGGCAGCCGCCCGCCGCCCGCCCCGCGCGGCACGTATAAATTCGCCGTAACCGGAAACTGGGGACGGCTCTCGAAAATCACTTTCTCCACCGTGTAAGCGTCGCGCTGCAACACGCCCGTCGTGCGCGCGTTCAGCGGCGTCTTCTCCGGCCACGGCCCGAAACACTCCTCGATCTTCTTCCGCACCGAGCGCACATAGGCCTCCGCATCATGGCGCGTCTTCAGCGTCGCGCGCCGCAGTTCGCCAAAGCGCTCCACGTCGCGCACGCGCCGCACGAGATCGTCCTGCATCATCCGCGGCCACCGGTTGAACGCCACGATCGCCGGCTTTACACTTTTCGCGACCGGCGCCGCATCCGCGCCACTCGCCGCCGTCGTCGCCGTCCCACCCGCCAGCGCCGTTCCGAGCAGCCCGAGGCCGCTGTTCCTGAGCAGGGCACGCCGCGTGAGAGCTTTCGTTTTCGGTGAGTTCATAGGGGCCAAAAAGCGTTCCGACCCAAACCCGCATGTTCACCCGAAGCAACGCCGCAAACCGCGGGCGCTTGTCCGCCACTGCTGCAACCGTCTCCGCTTCCAGCCGTCTCGCGCCATAACTCCTCACGCGCATGTCCCTCCTTTTCCGTCCGCTCGTCCTCGCCGCCCTCGCCTGCCCTGCGCTCCTGCCCGCCGCCGTCGTCGGCACCAACGTCCCCGCGCTCCCGCTCACGGCCGAACGCATCAACGCCCTGCCCGCCGCCGAACAACCCGCATGGCACCGCTACCTCGCCCAATCGCGCGCCAAGTTCGCCATTGATCGCGCCACCTTGGCCGACGAACTCAAAGCCGCCGGCCTCTCCGCCCCGCTCGTCCCCGCCAAAGGCCGCGGCCTCCCGCTCAACCAATCCGCCGCCTTTTGGTCCACGCCGGAAGCCGCCCGCATCGCCGACGTCGTCGTCTCGTTTCAGACCCCCGCCGGCGGTTGGAACAAGGGCACCGCCTTCAACGTCGCCCCGCGCCGCCCCGGCGAACGCTCCGGCTCCGAAGCCGGTTACGCCGGCACCATCGACAACGATGCCACCGTCACCCCGCTCCGCTTCCTCGGTAAAACCCTCTCCGCCGCCGTTCCCGACCACCCCCGCTACGCCGCCTGGCACGCCTCCTTCCTCCGCGGTATCGACTATCTCCTCACGGCCCAATACCCCAACGGCGGCTGGCCCCAGGTCTTCCCGCTCGAGGGCGGCTACCACGACGCCGTCACTTTCAACGACGGCGCGATCATCAACGTCCTCTCACTCCTGCGCGACATCGCAACCCCCCGCGCTGACTTTGCCTTCGCCTTCGTCCCCGCCGCCCTCCGCGACCGCGCCCAAGCCGCCTTCGTCCGCGGCCTCGACTGCGTCCTCGCCTGCCAAATCGTCGTCCGCGGACGTCGCACCGTCTGGTGCCAGCAATACGACATGCTTACCCTCGCTCCCGTCGGCGCCCGCAACTACGAAATGCCCTCGCAATCCGCCGGCGAGAGCGCCGGTATCGTGCTTTTCCTCATGACGCTCCCCGAGCCGAGCCCCGCCGTCGTCGCCGCCGTGCACGCCGCCGCCGCGTGGTTCCAGAAAACACCGCTCCGCGACGTCGTCTTTAAACCCGCCCCCGACGGCACCGGCCGCAAACTCCTCCCGTCCCCCGGCGCCGGCCCGCTCTGGCCGCGCTACTCCGAGATCGGCTCCGACCGCCCCCTCTTCGGCGACCGCGACCTCACGATCCACGATGACGTTTCCGAAATCTCCGCCGAACGCCGCAACGGCTACGCCTGGTTCACCGACAGCCCCAAACGCCTCCTCGACCACTACGCCAAGTGGTCGAAACTCCACCCGCAAAAGTAGTCCGCTCCTCCGCGCCGCCCTCCCGTAGCCCGGTCAGCCTGACCGGGCTTTTACGCCCCACGCCCGACTCTCCGAAATTTTCCTCCCAAAAAAATCTTCCTACCCTCTTCTTCCCGCGCCGTTCGCCCTCACTGCCTTGCTCCGTGGCCTCCGTGTCAGAGCTCCGTGTGCTCTGTGACTCATGCCTTGTCTGGATTCCGGGGTCGATTTCCGTCGCTAACCCGCGCCCGGTTCTCTCTCGCCCTACCGTTCTATCCCCACCGTTACAGTTCTGTCATATTTCGCTTTGCCCCCAACCGCCCCCTCCCCACGCTCGCGCGCCAACATGAGTTCTCTCCCCGTCTCCTCGAGTTCCTCCGCCCCCGATCATTCCCCGCTCGCCGCTCACGAAGTCGGCGGCATCGGTGGCCACCCCCGCGGCCTCACCACCCTCTTCTTTGCCGAAATGTGGGAGCGCTTCTCTTACTACGGCATGCGCGCCCTGCTCATGCTCTTCATGGTGAAGACCGCCGCAGAGGGCGGCCTCGGCTTCGACACCAAGAGCGCCGCCGCCGTCTACGGCACCTACACGATGAGCGTGTATCTGCTCTCCATCCTCGGCGGCTTCATCGCCGATAACTTCATCGGCGCCCGCCGCGCCGTTCTCGTCGGCGGCATCATCATCGCCACCGGCCACTTCACGATGGCCCTCGGCAACATCGTCTCATTTTACACCGGCCTCGTCCTCATCGCCATGGGCACCGGCCTCCTCAAGCCCAACATCTCCACGATGGTCGGCAGCCTCTACCGCCCCACCGACGAACGCCGCGACGCCGGCTTCTCGATTTTCTACATGGGCATCAACATCGGCGCATTCCTCTCGCCCCTCGTGACCGGCTACCTCGCCCAGAGCGAAAGCTGGAAAGCCCAACTCACCGCCTGGGGCCTCAATCCCCTCAACAGTTGGCACTGGGGCTTCGGTGCCGCCGGCGTCGGCATGACTCTTGGCCTCATCGTCTACGTGCTCCAACGCGACCGCCTCGCCCATGTCGGCGCCGCGCCCGCCCCCGAATCCGACGGCAGCCGCCCCTGGGGCAAACTCGCCCTCGTCGCCCTCGGCTCCCTCGCCCTCATCGCCGCGATGAAAGCCGCCGACACCTACCCCGTCATCGTCTACCTCCTCTTCGCCCTCCAAATCGCCGCCATCCTCTTCTTCGCCTTCCGCCCCGATGAAGACAGCAAACGCCTCGCCGCCATCTTGGTCTTCTTCTTCGCCGCCGAAATCTTCTGGGCCATCTTCGAGCAAACCGGCTCCTCCATCACGCTCTTCGCCGACAAACTCACCCGCAACGAAATCGCCGGCTGGGCCTTCCCTTCCGCCTACTGGCAATCGGTCAACTCCATCTGGGTCATCCTCCTCGCTCCCGTCTTCGCCTGGCTCTGGATCGCGCTGGGCGCGAAACAACCCTCCAGCCCCGTGAAATTCGCCCTCGGCCTCCTCTTCGTGAGCCTCTCGTTCGTGCTCATGGTCCCCGCCTCGAAACTCACCGCCGAAGGCAAAGTCAGCCCCATGTGGCTCGTCGGCCTCTTCTTCCTCCAGACCGTCGGCGAAATGTGCCTCAGCCCGGTCGGTCTCTCGACCATGACGAAACTCGCCCCGAAGCGCCTCCTCGGCCTCGTGATGGGCATCTGGTTCCTCGCCGCCGCCCTCGGCAACAAACTCGCCGGCGTCCTCGCCGGCCACTTCGAGTCCACCAACGCCAACGACCTCGCCGACTTCTTCCTGAAGCAAGCCATCTGGGGCGGCGTCGCCACCGCCATCCTCTTCGCCCTCGTCCCCTGGGTCAGGAAACTCATGGGCGGCGTGCGGTGATAGGAGGCACCGGCGTAAGCGGTGACTCCGCGTTTTCTTCGCATGGGCCGCGCCGCAATCATCGCCGCGACACTACTGTTCTTCGCTGGCTGCGGAGTGTTCGACTCTGGCACCGAATGGCGCGGCGGCCCCTATATCCTTACATGGATAGACGATCCCGCGAACGTCACGCTGAACTACGTGCTCGGTCGCAGTGATTCTGTCGGACGAATTGACGCTCAGGTCTTTGCTGTCGGTTGGGACAACCGCTACCTCGTGGCCAAACAGCATCCCAACGGAAACAAATCCGTCACAAATTACTTTTTCATCGAGGCGGCAAAGGACGGAAAATACGCTCATCCGCCGAAAGTAGTCAGCGGCCCATTTACGGAAGCCGAATTCGCTCAGAAAAAGAATGAGCTAAATCTCCCGCCGTTCACCAAAGAACTTTGGTCGCTCAAATGATCCGCTCCGTGCCCTCTGTGCCTCCTCTGTGAAGTCTGTGTAACAATCCACGCCTCGCGTCTGAAATCCACGCCATCTACCGCGCGTTGACCCGCCCGCCCGCCACCCCACGCTCGCGTCCATGCACTGGACGCTACTGTTCCTCGCCGCCGCCCTCGAAATCGTCTGGGCCGCCGGCCTGAAATCCACCGACGGTTTCACACGACTCTGGCCGAGCCTCGGCGTGGGCGCCGCGATGGCCGCGAGCATGGCGCTCCTCGCCTTCGCCGCCCGCGGACTCCCCATCGGCACCGCTTACGCCGTGTGGACCGGCATCGGCGCCGTCGGCACCGCCATCGCCGGAATTCTCCTCTTCAACGAAAGCGCCGCCCCCGCCCGCCTCGCCTGCATCGCCCTTATCATCACCGGCGTCATCGGCCTAAAATTCCTCGGCAAATAACCAATTTCTCCACGCTCGCCGCCCGCTTTGTCCGGCTCTCCGCTCTGGACTCTCAGCTCTCTGCTACCGCATTTCCGATCTCTCAACTCTCATCTCTCACCTCTCAACTTTTCCTCCGCCATTCCCATGCCCATCCGCTCCCATTTCCCCACGCTCCTCTACTGCGAGCCCCTCCACAAATCCGCCGCGACGCGCGACCGCTTCAACACCGCCCTCGCCGCCGAGTGCCGCGACCTCCGCGACTTCGACGCCGCCGGCCGCAAGTGGTCCGCGAAAAATTATCCCGGCGGCTACACCAGCTACGCCTCGATGAACGAGCTCCACCGCTTCTCCAGCACCTTCGCCGGCCTCGAAAAGAAGATCACCACCCACGTCCGCGCCTTCGCCCGCGCCCTCGACATGGATCTCCGCGGCCGCTCGATCCGGATGACCGATTTCTGGGTCAATATCATGCCGCCCACTGCCGCGCACTCGCTCCACCTGCACCCGCTCTCGTTCATCAGCGGCACCTACTACGTCGCCACGCCCCCCGGCTGCTCCGGCCTGAAATTCGAAGACCCCCGCCTCAGCAAATTTATGGCCGCCCCGCCGAAGCTCCCCAACGCCCGCCCCGAGCACCGCCCCCACGTCACCTACGCCGCCGAAGCCGGCAACGTGATCCTCTTCGAAAGCTGGCTCCGCCACGAAGTCGCCGCCAACCGCGTCGCCGAAGAACGCATCAGCGTCAGCTTTAACTACAACTGGTCCTGACCCCGCCCACCGTCGTTAGTTTTGCTGACACCACTGGAGACGCGACGCCCCCGTCGCGTTGCCGCCCCCGGTCCCTCCACGCATTCCCAACGTCCGTTGCTCTCCGGACTTTTCCGAAACGCGGCACGAACGTCCCCGCCCGTGGTAAGTCGGTTTTCAAGGCTCATGGGTGTCGCAATGCCAATCGCTGCTGAAGATTGGACTTCCGCCGGCTCGGGGTAGCCGCTCGTGTTAACGAGCGGTGGCTGCGCCTGCATGCCCACGCCTGCGCCGACCCAATAGTCCAGATCTCACGAATCGGCGTTATATCGCGGCCAAGCCCGTCGCCCGCCGCCTCCCGCACCATGACCGATCCAACGCGGCCTCCGCCCATCGCCCGTATCCGTGTTCATCCGTGGCTAAACACCCCCGAGCTTTTCCCGTGCTCGCCCTCGCAAATTCGCCCTACCGCGCTTTCCTGCGCGCATGATCGTCATCCGCCGCATGGTCGACCGCCAACGCGCTTACACCGCGATTTTCCTGAAAGGAGAACCGCCGAAAATTTTTCCGACCTCCGACGCCGAGCACGCCCGCATTCTCCAAGTCTACAAACAAGACCGGCTCCACGAAGGCATTCTCAACGATTTTTCGGAAATCGATTTCCCCACCCCCACTGCATCCACCGCCACCCCCTCCGCTCCGGCCCCGTGGCCGCTCGCCGCGGTGCCCCGCTCCCGCTCTACCAAGAAAAAGTCCCCTGCCACGCCCGCACCCAAGAAGCCCGTCACCGCATTCACGAAAAAATCCGCCCGCCGCGCCGCTCCTGCGGTCGCCCCCACCCCCCTCGGGCTCGCCCTCACGTCTCCCCCCGCCACCCCCGCGCGCCCATAGGCACCTTTCAAGCCCCGCCCCCGCCGCGCCCATCTCGCCATTCGTCGCAATTTTCCACCGCTTCATCGCCCCCGCGTAGCCCCAACCGCCCCAACCGGTTTGTCTGCGCCCATGAAAAAAATCGAGATCAGCGACGCCGTTTACGCCGCCCTCCAGCGTCTCGCGTCGGGCTTTCACCGCACGCCCGACGAAGTCCTCGCCCACCTCCTCAACCTCCCGACGTCTTCCCCCGAAGCGGCCGAACCCCTCGCCGCCTTCGTCCTCGGCCCCGACTTCCGCGGCAAATTCACCGATGCCGACAAATACCTCGCCCTCCTCGGCTGGATCGCCGTGCGCCACACCGATGACTTCGGCGAATTCATCCGCACCCAATCCGGTCGCCGCCGTTTCCTCAGCCTGAGCCGCGAGGAAATCATCGCCGCCTGTCGCCACAACCAGGCGCGCCCCATCGCCGGCACACCTTACTGGGCGATCATGAACATCGACACCGCCACCAAGCGCCGCTTCCTGTCGCGACTCCTCGAATTCATCGGTTACCGCGACGACATCATCGAATTCGCCTGCGGCGCCATCGGCATGAAACGCGCCTCGCGCCACCGCCGCTTCGCCGCCCTCGTCGCCTGACGCCTCCGTCGCCGCCCGTATCCGCCTCAGCCCTTCGCCGGCGCGATCCGTAGGTCCACCATCAGGTCCGCCGCGATCTTTTCCAAATCGCCGCGCACCGCCGCGAGACTCGTCGTCGCCGGCACCAGCACGGTCGCCCGCGCCTGAAACAACGTCCCGCCGCCCATCGGCGCACTCACGCGCTCCGACGACAGCTCTTCCACGTTCACCCCGTGCGCGGCAAACACACCCGACACGCTGCGCAAAATCCCCGGCCGGTCCTGCCCGACCAATTCGAGCACCGCTTCCGCGCCCGCTTTGCTCGCGCCAACGCCGGCGCCGTCCGCGTGCACGATCACGCGCAACCCGTCCTTCTCCAACCGATGCAGCGCCCCCACAAGTTCATCGACGCGCTCCGCCGCGACCTCCACGCGCAAAATTCCCGCGAACTGCCCGCCGAGGTGACACATCCGGCTCTCCAGCCAATTGCCGCCATGGTCCGCCACACGCGCGGCCACGAGTTGCACCAAACCGGGACGGTCCGCCCCGATGACAGTCATCACGAGAGTCGAAAGCATAATAGAAAAAGTGGGCCGCCACCCCTGCGCCCGCAATCCCGCATTCTCGCGCGCACCAAAAACCTGCCGCCTCACCCGCCCGCCGTGCATCCAACCCGAACGCACGCCCGCGCGGCCTCCCTCGCTTCGCCTCACTCCTCCAGTTCCACATTCCAATACGCGACATCCAGAAAATCTTTCCACACTTCGTGGTGATGCTGGTTGCCGAGCACGAGCGAGATCACCGGGCGCCACTTCGGTTTCACCGGCTTCCGGATCAGCCGCATGTGCGCCTCGTGCGGCAGCCGGTTCGCCTTCCGCGAATTGCACTTGATGCACGAGCACACGATGTTTTCCCACGTCGTTTTCCCGCCGTAGGCCCGCGGAATCACGTGGTCGAGATTGAGCTGCTCTCGCGGCAATACCCGTGAGCAATACTGGCACGTCGCCTTGTCGCGATCGAAGACGTTGTTGCGCGTCAGCTTCAGCTCCTTGCACGGCAACCGGTCGAAAAACGTCAGCAAAATCACCCGCGGCAACCGGATCACCCGGCTCGGCGTATGCACCGTTTCGAGTTCCTCCACCGGCGGATTGTGTTTCGAAAAATCCACCCAATCGAGCAGCGCAAAGGTCCGGAAATCGTCGTCGTGGTGATGCACCACCTGCGCGTGACCCCGCGCCAATAACCCGAAGGCGCGACGGGCGCCGATGACGTTTACCGCCTGCCAGAGGCGATTTAAGACCAGGACCGGTTGATCGAGGGCGGCGTCCACGGGGCCACGGCAATAGCGGCGCGCGACCGACACTGTCAAGGGCGCCGCCGGTTTCCGGTGTTACGACACGGAAAATTCCGCCTACCACCCGTCGCCGCCCACACGTCCGCGCTTCGCCTTGTGCCCGGCCCGGTGCTTCTTTTCCTGAATCATCCGCAACTTTTGCCCGCGCGTTTTCGGTCGCGTGCGCCGCCGTTCCGCCTCGCGCGCATCGACCACCGCTTCCTTCGCTGCCCGCACCCGCGCTTCCAGTTTCGCGCACAACTCCGCCCACGCCACCTCGCGATTCACCGCCTGCGAACGCTCGCGTTGGCACCGCACCTCCACACCGGTCGGCCCGTGCCGCAGCCACACGGTGCTGCTGGTCTTGTTGATTTTCTGCCCTCCAGGCCCCGCTCCGCGCACAAACTTTTCCTCCACGTCCGCCATGCGCACGCCGAGCACCTGCAGCCTTTCTTCGATTTGGGTTGGTAAAGCCATCGGCGCCTCTTTTCCTCACAGGGAAACTATTCTTCGTTCCCCGAGTCAAACGCCCTCCCTCTCCACCTTCCCACTATGCTCAACGGTCCCGCCTGGTCCCAAAAACTCCGCGCTGAAATCGGCAAAGCCGTCATCGGCCAAGATGCCGCCGTCGAACGTCTGCTCGTCGCCCTCCTCGCCAACGGCCACGTGCTCCTCGAAGGCATGCCCGGTCTCGCGAAGACCCTCCTCATCCGCTCGCTCGGCACCTCCCTCGGCGTCCACTTCGAACGCGTCCAGTTCACCCCCGACCTCCTCCCGAGCGACGTCACCGGCACGATGATTTTCCAGCCGAAGACGGGCGAGTTCACCCCACACCGCGGCCCCATCTTCGCCAACCTTGTCCTCGCCGACGAAATCAACCGCGCCCCCGCCAAGGTCCAGTCCGCCCTCCTCGAAGCCATGCAGGAGCGCCAGGTCACCATCGGCGGCCAGACCATTGCCCTCCCGAAACCGTTCTTCGTGATGGCCACGCAAAACCCGGTCGAACAGGAGGGCACCTACCCGCTCCCCGAGGCGCAGACTGACCGTTTCCTTTTCAAGCTCATCGTCGACTACCCCACGGCCGAAGAGGAATCCACGATGATGCAGCGCTGGGGCCAGGTCACCAAACAGCCCGCCCTCGTCCCTGTCTCCAGCGGTGAGGAACTCCTCTCGCTCCGCGCCGAGGTCGACCGTATCCATCTTTCCCCTGCCGTGCAGGGCTACATCCTTTCCATCGTCCGCGGCACGCGCGCCCTCGCGGAAAAAGGCGGCACCGCGAAACGCTATCTCAACTTTGGTGCCTCGCCCCGCGCCTCGCTCGCCCTCTACCAGGCCGGCCGCGCGCTCGCTTGGCTGCGCGGCCTCGACTACCTGTCGCCCGCCCTCGTGCAGGAACTCGCCGCCGACGTCCTCCGCCATCGCATCGGTCTCACCTACGAAGCCGAAGCCGAGGAGATCTCCGCCGACAAAATCATTTCCCAAGTCGTCGAACGCACCCCCGTCCCGACCACGGCCTAATCTTTCTCTTTCCTCTTTCTCTTAATCTTTCTCCAGCTCCTCGCCCCCGTCCGCCTTGGCTCTCCACCCTCAACCCTCCGTCTCCACCTCCGGCGGCTCGTCGCCCCTCGCCCTCCTCCGCCAACTCGAATGGCGCGTGCGTCACGCGGTGGAAAACGTCCTCAGTGGCGAATACCGCTCCGCCTTCCGCGGCCGCGGCATGGAGTTTGATCAAGTCGTCAAATACGAGTTCGGCGACGACGTGCGCGACATCGATTGGAACGTCACCGCGCGTCTCGGCGAAGCCTACCGCAAAAAATTCGTCGAAGAGCGCGAGGTCACCCTGCTCCTCGTCTTTGAAGATTCCCCGTCGCTTTCCTTCGGCTCCGGCGCCCAATCCAAACGCGAAGCCCTCCTCGAACTCGCCGGCCTCGTCATGCTGCTCGGCGCCGTCAACCGCGACCGCGTCGGCTTCGTCTACGCCGGCCCCGAGGGCAAAGTCGTCCGCGAACCCGTCCGCGGCCGCGGCCAGATCATGCACGCCGCCGCGTCGCTCCTCGCCCGCCCCGCGCCCGCGCCCACCGATCCTGCGCCGGAGATTCCGTGGCGCTTCCTCGCCCGCGCCGCGCCCAAACACAGCGTGCTGCTCTGGCTCGGCGATTTCCCGCCGCGCACCCTCCCCGACGGTTGGCCCGTCCTCCAGCGCCGCTACCAAACCATGGGCTTCCGCGTCGACGACCCGTGGGAGCGCGCCCTGCCCGCCGGCGAGAGTTTCGCCGCCTACGATCCCACCACCGGCCGCCTCGTCACCCTCGATGGCAACTCCGCCGAACGCGCCGCGCACGCCACGTGGTGTCGCCAACGCGAAGACGCCTGGACTGCCCTTTTCCCCGACGCCCTCAGCCGCCTCGTCGTCGGCACCGAGCAAAACCGTCTCGATGCCCTCGTCCGCTTCTTCCACGCCCGCATGAACGCCGGCGCCCACCGATGAACGCGTCACCTATCTCTCCGAGGTGGAGCGCGTTGACCCCAACGCGCTTTCCCACCCAGCCCCGCTCTCCGCTCTCAGTTTTCTTCTCTCAGCTCTCAGCTCTCAACTCTCAGCTGTCAGCTCTTCGAGCATGAGCCACTTCGTCTTCAAAGACCCTCTCTGGCTCCTCGCCCTCCTCACGCTGCCGCTCATCCTCTGGCTCCGCGGTCGCCGCAGCGTGCCCGTGCTGCTCGTTCCGTTCGCTGCCGCCTGGCACCGCCCGTCGCTCGCCGCCCCGTCGCGTTGGCCCGTCGGCCTCGCCCTCCTCGGACTCACGCTGCTCGTCGTCGCCCTCGCCCGACCCCAGCGCGTCGAAGACAAACGCGAAGTCCGCTCCCAAGGCTACGACATCATCCTCTCCGTCGACCTCTCCGGCTCCATGCTCGCCGAGGACTACGAGAAAAACGGCGAGCCCATCAACCGTCTCCAGGCGATCAAGCCCGTCATCCAGGCCTTCATCGACCAACGCGTCGCCGACCGCATCGGCGTAGTGCTATTCTCCGGACGCGCCTACACGATGGCCCCGCTCACCTTCGATCACGACTGGCTCTCCCGCCAACTCGAGCGCCTCCGCATCGGCATGTTGGAAAACGGCACCGCCATCGGCGACGGTCTCGGCGTCGCCCTCACCCGCCTCGAACAGGCCAAACGCGAAGCCGGCGGCCAACGCCAGGGCGCCTTTGTCGTCCTCCTCACCGACGGTGTGAACAACAGCGGCGCGATGACGCCCGACCAGGCCACCGCCCTCGCCAAAGCCCGCGGCATCCCGGTCTACACCATCGGCGCCGGCAAAGACGGCTACGTCCCCATGCCCGTCTTCGACGCCAACAACCGCCGCATCGGCCGCCGCATGGTCCTCTCCGATCTCGACGAAGCCGCCCTCCGCATGATCGCCGAGCAAACCGGTGGAAAATTCTTCCGCGCCGCCGACACCGACACCGTCGAAGCCGCCTTCAAAGCCATCGACCGCGCCCAGAAAATCGAATTCCAAGCCAAGAGCTACCTCATCACCACGGAGCTCTTCTGGTATCTCGCCGCCCCAGGCCTCGTCGCGCTCTCCCTCGCTGCCCTCGCCGCCCGCCCCCCCACCCGCAAAGAGGTCCTCGCATGAAAAGTCACAAGGTCGAAGTAACAGGTAACAAGACTCCGAGATCTCTGCCGGCGTGGAGCCACCCCGCACGCGCCACCCACCCTTGTTACTTGTCACTTGTTCCTTGTCACTTCTTCCACCCATGAGCTTCGCCACCCCCGAACTCCTCTGGCTCCTCCTCGCCCCCGTCGCGCTCCTCGTGTGGGAACTCACCCACCGCCGTCGCAGCGCCGGCCAGACGCGCCCCAAAATCCTCCGCGCCGAAGCCGGCGCCCACTCCCTTAAACTTCAACCTCCCACTTCAACTAGTCCAAAACGCGCGGCTAAGCCGCGCTTTTGGCTCTTCGCGGGCACGTCGCTCGCGGTTCTGGCCCTCGCCCGCCCCCAATACGGCCGCATCGAAGAACCCGTCTTCGACCAGTCCCGCGAGATCCTCCTCGCGATCGACCTCTCGCGCTCGATGCTCGCGCCCGACGTCAAACCGTCGCGCCTCGACCGCGCCAAACTCCTCATCCAGTCCCTGCTCGAAAAACTCGAAGGCGAACGCGTCGGCCTCGTCGTGTTTGCCGGCACCGCGTTTCTCCAGAGCCCGCTCAGCGCCGACTACGAAATCCTCCGCGAATTTCTCCCCGCCCTCGGCCCCGAATTTCTCCCGCAAGGCGGCTCCAATTACGGCGCCCTTCTCGACGCTTCGCTTCAGGCCTTCAGTGCCACCAACTCCGCCGACCGTTTCCTCGTCATTCTCAGCGACGGCGAGGCCACCGACGAGGACTGGAAAAAGCGCGTCGAAGATCTCAAAGCGAAAAACATCCGCGTCCTCGGCCTCGGCGTCGGCACGCCCGGCGGCGCCATGATCCCCGACGGCAGCGGCGGTTTCGCCAAAGACGAACGCGGCGCCGTCGTCCTCTCCAAATTGGAATCCGCCACTCTCCAAGAACTCGCCACCACCACCAACGGCGCCTACCGCGACGCCAGCGGCTGGATCGACCTCGCCGCCCTCGTCAAGGAAACCGTCGAAGCCGGTCAGAAAGGCCAGTTCCTCGAGAAAAACACCGTGCGCCTCGCCGAGCGTTTCCAGTGGCCCCTCGCCATCGGCCTCTGGTGCCTGCTCATCAGTTTCTACTCCGAATTCCCCGTGCGCCCCCGCCCGCGCGACATCAAACTCACTCCCCACGCCCGCACCGCTCCGCCCGTGCTCTCCGCCCCCCGCCCGCTCACCTCCACCGTCGCGTCTCTCGCGCTTTTCTCCTTGGTCCTTGGTCATTGGGCCTTGGCCATTATTCCGCCCTCAGCCTCCGGCCCGACCACCAAATCCGGCTCACCTTCCGCCTCCGCGCCCTCCGATCCGGCCGCCCCCGCCCCGTCCGCCGCGCTGTCCAAGATTATCGGCCGCCTCGCCGCCTCCGACAACCGCACCGCCCGCGACTGGGCCGAACTCGGCCGCGAAACCGTCACGTGGGGCAGCCAACTCCAGTCCTCCCAACAACCGATTCCCGAAGGCCCCGTGCGCGACGCCCTCTCCGCCGTCGACGCCGGTTCCAAGCTCGATCCCAAAACCGCCGACTGGCCGAAACTCCGCGAAGAACTCGAAGCCCTTCTCAAAAAATCCGAAGAGCAAAAGCAGGAGCAGCAGAAGCAGGATAACAAAGACAAACAGGATCAGCAGGACCAACAGGACAAAAACCAGCAGGACAAAGATCAGAAAAATCAGGATCAGAAAAAACAGGACCAGCAGCAGTCCAAAGATCAAAAAGACTCCCAGCAGGAAAAATCCGACGAACAGAAAAAGCAGGACCAACAATCTCAGGATCAGAAGGACGACCAACAGAAGCAGGGCGAGTCCGCGTTCGGCGACATGAAGAAAAACGAACAGCCTCCGCCGCCCCCGCCCGATCCCGGCACCCAGAAAGTCGGTGGCCAGCCCGAGAAAAAAGAATCCGAGCAACAGCCCGCCGACCCTTCTCTCGCGCTCCCGCTCCAAAAGCTCGAGCAACTCCGCAACCAAGATTCTCCCGCCCACCTCTTCCAACTCATGGAAGGCGAAAAAAAGCCCGGTGTGAAAACCAAGGGCAAAGATTGGTAACACCCATGCGCCTCGTCCGTCTCGCACTCCTCCTCGCAATCGCCGCGGTGTTCAGCTCCCTCGGCACGTCCCGCGCGCACGCCCAAGCCGTCCGCTGGGAACCCTCCGACGCCGATCCGTCCGACCTGATTCTCGTCTACGAGAACTGCCAGCCCGACGGCGCTCCCCGCTTCCCCACCATCGAGGGCGTCCAAGCCGATCTCATCGGCCAGGGCTCGCGCACCGAGATCAATAACTTCCGCCGCACCGACTACGTGCAGCTCACCTACCGCCTCCGCACGCGCGCCAACGCCTCCGTCACCATCCCCGCCTTCGACGTCAAAACAGACAAAGGCACGATCCGTGTCCCCGCGTTCAAGACCGCCGGCTCTCGCAATCCGTCTCTCGAAAACGCCGCCGCTTCGCAGCTCAACCCCGGCAGTCTCTCCCCGTGGGCCGGCGAGGTTTTCCCGCTCGACTACGTGCTCGATGTGAATCGCCGCAATTTCAGCCAGCTCGAAACCAACCCCGAATGGACCGCCGCGCCGCTCGTCGCTGAAGATTGGTCCAAACCCGAGCCCGCCGAGCGCATCGTCAACGGCGAGGCCAAGCTCAACATCGTGTATCGCACCCGCGCCTACGCGAAAAACCCCGGCCCGCTCACGCTCAATCCCGTCAATCAAATCGTCCGCCTCCAAACCGGCAGCATCGGCTTCGGCCTCTTCCAAGCCCCGCGCCTCGAACGCCTCTCCGTCGAATCCGCGCGCCCCGCCCTCACCATCCGCGCGCTTCCCACACCCGCGCCCGCCGCCTTCACCGGCGCCGTCGGCCAGTTCAAACTCGTTTCCAAAGTCGTCCCCGAAAAAGCCGCCGTCGGCGAACCCATCACCTGGACCCTCGAACTCAGCGGCACGGGCAATTGGCCCGACGTCTCCGGCCTCCCCCAACGCGACGTCTCCAACGATTTCCAAGTCGTCCAACCCAAAGCCAAACGCACGCCCACCGAGGGCAAACTCTTCGACGTCACCCTCGCCGAAGACGTCGTCCTCGTCCCGACCAAGCCCGGCACCTACGCCCTCGGCCCCGTCAACTTCGCCTACTTCGACCCTAAGAGCGGCACCTACAAAACCATCTCCGCCCCGCGCACGACCGTCACCATCGCCGCCCCCGCCGCACCGCAATTCACCCCTGCGCCCACCGCCCAGACCCAAGACCCCAAAGCCCAGCCCCCCCCCCCCTCCGCCTCCACCTCCTCATCTCAAATCTCCAATCCCAAATCTCCAATCTCCGCCCCCGCGGACCCCGCCGGCATCCCCCGTGATCCGCTCCCCGGCACCGCCTCCGCGAGCACCCCGCTGGACACACGCACGCTCCTCACCCTCGTCGCCGCGCCCTTCGCCCTCCTCCTCGCCTTCTGGATCTGGCTAGCCGTCCGCCGCGCCCAACACACCGACCCCGTCCGCCCCCGCCGCGAAGCCCGCGCCCGTCTCGCCGCCACCCTCGCCCA
>CALRZR010000033.1:0-43179 GCA_943372705.1 Opitutus sp. GAS368
TGCGACTCGTCGTCGCCAAAGCGACTCTCTCCGCCACCTACGAGCGCGTCGCCCGGTCACTCTACGGCTTTGCCGATGTGCGCCATAATGCCCTCGGTTCGCTTAACGCCACCTTTGAGCGCATGCTCGAATTCGGCCTGAGCGACTACGCGAAATTCAACGCCGATCTGCGCGGGTTCGCCTACGACACCGATGTGCCCGGAGCGGTGAAAAACGTCTCGGCCCTGCACCCGCTCGGCCTCGCCCTCGTCACCGACCGTCCGGAGATCTACACCCGCCTCGCTCGCCCGCTGATGGAGTTCTTCGTTTCCCGCGAGCGCTTCCTTTTCACGACCGATCCCAAGGTCAAAGGCCAGTCAGCCTCTTCGCATCTGCGCGGGCTGGGAGCGCCGCTCACCGAATACGCGAATCTCTACGCAATGTCGGGCAAACGCACCCCGTTCTTCCGCACGGCGGCCGAGGGCTTGTTCGGCCGCGACCGCATCCTCAATCTCGAGGGCAATATCCGCGGTGACAACTGGTCCAATGCCCTTGGCCTCTACCGGGCAACAGGGGAAAAGCGCTGGCTCGACCACGCCATCAAGGATGCCGACGCCTACCTCAAAACGCGCGTGGGGGTGCGTCCGGCAGACTATTCCGATCCCGATTCGCGCGGGTTGTTTTTCTGGACGGCGTTCACCCCGCAATGGATCGAGTTGTTCGAACTCTACGAAGAAACCAAGCTGCCTCGCTTCCTGGATGCGGCCCACGCCGGCGCACGCGACTACGCGCAATTTGTCTGGCTCGCGCCGCGCATTCCCAGCGGCGACGTCCGTGTAAACGAAGACGGCCTGGCGCCGGCCTACCGCTCCGGACCGCGTTTCCCGCGGATCAAGGCCGAGCCCGAAACCGTTCCCGCATGGCGCACCTCCGAGATCGGCCTTACCAGCGAGTCGGCCCCGACTAGCAAGGGCGCACGCGGCATTCTCCTCGCCTGCTACGCACCGTGGATGCTGCGCATCGCCTCGCTCACGAACGACGCCTTTCTCCACGACATCGCCCGCTCCGCGATCATCGGCCGCTACACGAGTTTTCCCGGCTACCATCTCAACACCGCGCGCACGACCGCCTACGAAAAACCCGACTTTGCCCGGCGCGGAAAAGACGAGCTCAACTCGACGACCTCGATTCACTACAACCACATCTGGCCGCACATCGCGCTGCTCTTCGACTACCTCGTGGCGGACGCGTTTGCGAAGTCGCGCGGGGCCATCGATTTTCCAGCGCGCTACGCCGAGGGCTACGGCTACTTGCAGCAACGCGTCTTTGGCGACCGCCCCGGCAAGGTCTACGACGAGAACGGCCTCTATCTATGGATGCCGCGCGGCGTGCTGACCGTCGATCACCCGGAACTCAATTTCGTGATGGCCCGCGGCACCGCCAAGGTGGCCATCGCTCTTACCAACCAGTCGAAGTCCGCGGTCAAATCCCACGTGACGCTTGCACGTGAGCGCATTGCGCTCGCGCCGGGGGCCAACGCGAAAGTGACCGTGTGGGAGAACAACCGGCGGGTAGGGGAGGTGCCCTTCGCGGCCGACGGCCGTATCCCCGTCGATGTCGCGGCGGAGGGCATCACCACTTTGATCATCAGTGGCGTAACGCCGCGCGTGGAGTTTCAGGACCAGATCCTCGGCCGCGCGGCCCGCCTCCCGGCGGAAAGCGTCGTCGACCTCGGCTGGCGCGGCGCGCGCGGCGTCGTGCTCTCGTTTGGCGCAGGCGAACTCACGAGTGCTTACGTTTACCTGCCCGATCAGGAGCGTGTCGTAACGAAGTGCACGGTCCACTATCGGCAAGGCGGCGGCGAATTCCGCACCATGTCCGATGCCTCCTATCCCTTCGATTTCACGCTGCCCGTCGCGGGCGACGCGCCGTTGGAGTTCTGGTTCGAAGTCCAGTCGGGCGCTGCGGCAGCGGAAAAATCTCCGGTCGGGCGTCTCCTCCTAAAATGAAAACCTATCTCGCACTCCGCGTCCGTGGTTGGTGCGCCCTCCTCGGCCTGGCTATGGCGGCCCAATTTGCTCCGGTGCAAGCTGCGGCACCGGTTTCCTCCGTGCTCTGGTATCGTGAACCCGCGCGCACGTGGCACGAGGCGCTGCCCGTGGGCAACGGCCGCATCGGCGCGCTCGTGCATGGCGGCGCGGAGAGCGAGTTGCTCCAGCTCAACGAAGGCAGCGTGTGGTCGGGTCGCGCCGCCTACGTCGAGAAACCCGAGGTGCTGCAGAATCTTCCGCGGCTGCGCGAACTACTCTTCGCCGGGAAACACGCCGAGGCCGACGCCCTCGCGAAAAAGCACATGACCACGGTGCCGCGCCCGGACTACGGTAGTTTCCAACCACTCGGCGACCTACGCCTGGAGTTCGAAACCGACATCGCGCATACGCGTGACTACCGGCGTGAACTCAATCTCGACACCGCGGTGACGCGCACGACGTTCAAGCGCGGCAGCGTCACCCACACCCGCGAGATTTTTTGCAGCGCACCCGCCGGCGCGCTGGTGATTCGCCTCACCGCGAGCCGGCCGGGGCTCATCACGTTTCGCGCCGTTCTTGGGCGGATGGGCGCGGTCACACGAGCCGACGGCTCCGATGCAGTGATGATGACGGGCCGTTGCGCGGAAGGCGGCACGGAGTTCGCCGTGGGACTGCGGGCGCTCGCCGACGGCGGACGCATCACCGCCACCGACAATGCTCTTACGGTTGACCACGCCAACACGGTTACGCTCCTACTGACGGTCGGCACGAGCTACTATCATCCCGATCCCGCCGCTGCGGCCCGCCTCGCACTCACTCAAGCCGCCGGCCGCACGCACGCAGAACTCTTCGCGGAGCACACACGCGATCATCAGAGCCTGTTTCGCCGCGTCACGCTTGCGCTGGAAGGCACCGACGCCGCCACGGCCGCGTTGCCCACCGACGAACGCCTGAAACGGGCCGCCGCAGGCGGAGCGGACCCGGACCTGATTGCGACGTATTTTTCCTACGGCCGTTACTTGCTCATCGCCTCCTCCCGGCCCGGCTCACTCCCCGCGAACCTGCAAGGTCTGTGGAACCCGCTGCCAAATCCCCCGTGGTTCTCCGACTACACGATCAACATCAACACGCAGATGAACTACTGGCCCGCCGAAGTCGCGGGTCTCGCCGAGTGCCACGAGCCCCTGCTCGCCTTGGCCGAGGCTCAAGTGCCGCTTGCGCAACGCACCGCGCGGGAGCGCTTTGGTGCCGGCGGGTTGGCGCTCAGCACGCGCACGACGATCTGGGGCCGCAGCGATCTGCGCGGCTCGACGGGGCTTTTCTGGCCGGAGTCTCCGGCCTGGCTGGCGTCGCACTTCTGGGAGCACTGGTTGTTTTCGCAGGACAGAAAATTCCTGGCGGAGCGCGCGTGGCCTTACATGCGCGAGGCGGCCCGCTTCTACGTGAACACGCTCGTCGAGCACCCAAAGCACCGCTGGTTGGTCAGCGGTCCTTCAACGTCACCGGAAAACTCCTACGTCGCACCGGATCGCACGCGCACCGGCCTCGACATGGGGCCGGCGATGACGATGGCGATCGTGCGCGAGTTGTTTGACCACTGCATTGCCGCGGCCGACGTGCTGCAGACCGATCCCGAGTTTGTCGCACTCCTGCGCGAGAAGCGCGCGCGCCTCGCGCCAATCCGCGTCGGTGCCGACGGTCGGCTGCTGGAGTGGTCCGAGGATTTCAAAGAGCACGAACCCGGGCACCGGCACACGTCTCATCTTTTTCCGCTGCACCCGGGTGATGAGATTTCCGTTCGCCGCACACCCGCGCTCGCCGCGGCAGCGCGCAAGTCCCTCGAAGCCCGCTTGAGCCACGGCGGCGGTTACACGGGGTGGAGCCGCGCGTGGCTCATCAATTTCTGGGCCCGCCTGGAAGACGGCGACAAAGCGAACGAGAGCATCGTCGCGCTCTTCAAGGACTGCACGTTCCCCAATTTCTTCGACAACCACTACCGTCCCGAGGGAAACGTCTTCCAGATCGACGGAAACTTGGGGACCACCGCCGCCATCGCGGAAATGCTGCTGCAAAGTCACGACGGAGAACTGCACCTACTGCCCGCCCTGCCGCGCGCGTGGCGCGAGGGAAGCGTGCGCGGTCTGCGTGCTCGCGGCGGATTCACCGTCGACCTGCGGTGGCGCGATGGTGCGCTGATTTCGGCCAACATCGTTTCCGCCAGCGGCCATCCGTGCACCGTGCGCGCACGGACGCCACTACAGCTCGGCACGGCTCGCAGCCATGCCGACGGATCGACCCACGTCCTCGAGATCACGACGGTGGCCGGAAAAACTTACGAAGTCTTGTCGCATCCATGACCACGCTGACCCGCCGCCTTTGTCTTCGCTTCCTTCTGTTGCTCGCGCTGACCGCGCATGGTTTTGCGGCCGCGCCGAGTGCTGCCGCCGGCTACGAGCTCAAAGTCTCCACGGACCGCGCTGATCAGATTTACGCGCGCGGCGCCTCCGTGACCTTCACTGTCTCCCTGCTCCGTGAGGGCAAACCCGTCGCCGGCCCTGATGCCAAATGGAGCATCACCAAAGACGGCGTGCCGCTGAATCGCGAAGGCTCCGCGCCCATCCCCGCGGCAGGCCTCGTCCTCACTGCATCGCTCGACGAGCCCGGATTTCTGCACTGCTTGGTCGAGTGCACGCCGCCTGGCGCACCCAAGCTCACCGCCCGCGGCGGAGCCGCGATAGAACCGCTCGCGATCAAGCCGAGCCTGGCCGCGCCCGCCGACTTCGACGCGTTCTGGTCCGCCCAAAAAAGACAACTCGCTGCTACGCCAGCCAATCTCCGCCTCACGCCCGTGACCTCGCCGGTCGCCGGGATCGAGTGTTTCGAGGTGCAAGCCGACACCGGCGTGGGCCGCGGTTTGTCCGGCTACCTCGCGCGTCCGGTCGGCGCCAAAGCGAAGAGCCTCCCCGCGATCGTGCTCGCGCATGGTGCGGGCGTGACGACCTCGCGGCTGCCGAACGCCGCGAAGTGGGCCAAGGACGGATTCGTCGCCCTCGACTTTAACGCCAACGGTCTCCCCAACGGCCAGCCGCGCGAATTCTACGCCGCCCTTCAGGCCGGTGAACTGAAGGAATACTACCTGCAGGGCCGCGAATCGCGCGACACGATATATCTCCGCGGGATTTTTTTCCGGCTGCTCCGGGCCATCGACGCCGTCGCCGCGCAGCCCGAATGGGACGGCCGTCGCCTCGTAGCGCTCGGCCGCAGCCAGGGCGGCGGTCAGGCGATCGCCGCCGGCGGACTCGACCCGCGCGTGACCTACGTCTCGGCGGAGATCCCGACCTTCTGCGATCACACGGGTATCACGGTTAACCGCATCAACGGCTGGCCGCGCATCATCCCCAATGGCACCGCCACCCCCGATCCGCGCGTCGTTGAGGCCGTGCGCTATTACGATTCGGTCAATTTCGCGCCGCGCATCCGCGGGCAGGTATTTTTCACCGTCGGCTTTATCGATCACATTTGTCCTCCCACGGGCGTCTACGCGGCGTTCAACCAGCTCAAGACCAAGAAAGATATCTGGAACCATCTCGACACGGGCCACGTGAGCCGTCCCGACTACGAGGCGCGCGTGCGCGACGAGGTTATGGCCTACATCGTTTCGTCGAATTACAAATGATTCTCCGCCCCTCGCTTTCCCATTCCTCAAATCCCGAATCGAGTTTGCTTCGTAGGTGAAGCCGCACCGTGCCCTACCCATGAAATCCCGGCCCGCATTTTCACCTCAAACCGCGTTCGTCGATGCCTTCGTTGAGAGGCCGGCGGCGTTCCATGACCATCGCTCGGACCACGTTTTCCGATGGATGAAGTCCGCAGGCACCGCCCTGGTCGTTGCGTTCCTCGCGGGGGGGGGCGCGGACAAGGCGAACGCCGCCGATCGGCTCGATGCCGGATTCGCCGCACCACCTCCTGCCGCGCGCCCGCTCGTGTGGTGGCATTGGATCAATGGCAATGTTACTAAGCACGGTATCGAAGCCGACCTCGCCGACATGAAGCGTGTCGGAATCGCGGGCGTGCAGATGTTCGACGCGAGCATTTATCTGCCGCCCGGCCCCGTCCGCTATGGCACCGAACAGTGGCACGAGCACGTGCAGCACGCGATCGCCACGGCGGACAAACTTGGCCTGGAGTTTCACCTCATGAACACGCCGGGCTGGTCCGCCAGCGGCGGTCCGTGGGTGACGCCCGAGCGCTCGATGAAGAAACTCGTCTGGAGCGAAACTCCGGCGACCGGCGGCAGTGCGCTCACGCTCGCAGTGCCGCGGCCGAAAATCGAGCCGCTGAAATTCCGCACCCCGCCCGCGACGAAGATGGAAAATTTCTTTCGTGACGTCGTGGTGCTCGCGGTCCCCGCCGACTCCACCCGCCGCACTCCCGACGGGGAGTTCAAGACCAAGCTCAAGGAGAAGACGCTCACCGCTACGCCGCTCGACAACGATGCCGCGGGCTGTATTCCCCGCGCCCAAGTGATCGACCTCACGGCCGGCTTCGATGCCGCCACCGGCACGTTGCGCGCCACGCTGCCCGCCGGCTCGTGGACGATTCTGCGCTTCGGATTTACGTCGACGAGTTCGACGAATCATCCCGCCGTGCCCGAGGGACACGGCCTCGAGATCGACAAAATGGACGCCGACGCCGTCTCGTTCTACTTCGATCAGGCGCTCGGCCGCATCCTGCGCGAGGCCGGCCCGCGCGTGGGCCGCACGCTCAAGGGCCTGCTCTTCGACAGCTTCGAGGGCGGCCCGCAAAACTGGACCGACACGTTTCCCACCCAGTTCCGCGCGCTGAAGGGCTACGACTTCGTGCCGCTCCTACCCGTGCTCACGGGCCGCGTGGTGGAGACCCCGTCGTTCACCGAGGCGGCGCTGCGCGATTTCCGCGGCGCGGTCGAAGAGCTGATCGCGAAAATCTATTTCGGCACAATGCAGCGCCGCGCGCACGAGCGCGGGCTGGTGATCTACGCTGAGGCCCAGGGCGGGCCGCTGAATCCGGTTTCGGCGAACGAGTTTGTCGATGTGCCGATGAACGAATTCTGGATGCCCGACACCGCGCCGCGTCTGCCGCGGATCAAGTTCGTCGCGTCCGTCGCCAACGTCCTCGGCCGCCCGCTCGTCGGCGCCGAGGCGTTTACCGCCAAGCCCGAAGACGGCCGCTGGCTCGCGACGCCGGCCACGCTCAAGGATCCCGGCGACTACGCGTGGACCGCCGGCATCAACCGTTTCATCCTCCACCACTACACGCACCAGCCCACCGACGATGGCCCCGGCTTCGGCCTCGGCCGCTACGGCACGCACTTCGGCCGTCTCAACACGTGGTGGCCCCTCGCCGGCGCCTGGATCGACTACGTGGCGCGCGGGCAATTTCTCCTGCAACAAGGCCGCACCGTTGCCGACATCGCGTTCCTCCACACCGAGGACCACGGCTATGCCTTCCCCGCCGGCATGGTGACCACGCCGGCCGGTTACGATTTCGACATCGTCTACCCGCACCACCTCGCCGCGATGACGTGGCGCGACGGCGCGCTCACGCTTCCCACCGGCCCCGCCTACCGCGTGTTGATGCTCCCGGAAAACTGGGCCGCCGATCTCGTTACGCTGCGCCGGCTCCGCGACTTCGCCCGCGCCGGTGCACCGATCTTCGGCGCCGCTCCCGTGGTTCCCGCAGGTGTGCGCGACTACGAAGCGCGCGACGAGTTCACCGCGCTTGTGCGCGAGCTGTGGGACGGTCCCCGCCCGCTCGTCCGCCGGACTCCGTTGTCCGCCGCGCTCAAGGAAATCGGTCTCGCAGCCGATGTGGCGCTGCCACCCGCGCCGACGGGCGGCGAACTTCGCTACATTCACCGTCGCCTGTCCGACGCGGAAATCTATTTCGTTTTCAATCACTCAGACCGTGACGTCGCCGGCGACTTCACCTTTCGCACGACCGGACGCCAGCCCGAGCTGTGGAACGCCGTCACTGGCGTGCAGGTCGATTCCCCCAACTATCGTGCCACGGCCACCGGCACCTTGGTGTCGCTTCAACTTGAGCCGCACGGTTCCACGTTCGTGATTTTTCGTAGCCCCCTCCTCAGTCCGTCAGCGGACGCTCCGAAGACCACCGTGGCCGCGACTCTGCCGATTGCCGGTCCGTGGCACGTCGCGTTTCACGACGGTCGCGGCGCACCGTCCAACGCGACTTTCGCGTCTCTCGCCTCGTGGACGAAACACGAAAATCCCGGCATCAAGTTCTACTCCGGCACCGCCACCTATCGCACGACCTTCGCCGTTCCATCGTCCAACCTCCGCGCTGGCGCGATCGCGACACTCGACCTCGGCACGGTCGCCGATCTCGCCGAAGTCCGGATCAATGGCGCGCTCATCGGCACGCTGTGGCAGCCGCCTTTCCGCGCCGACGTCACCCGCCACCTCCGCGCCGGCGAAAACATCCTCGAGGTCCGCATGGCGAACCGTTGGATCAATCGCGTAATTGGCGACGAGTCACTGCCCACCGATCTCACTTATCAACCCGAGGGCACGAACAAGTTTACCGACGGAAGGCTCAAACAACTTCCCGCATGGCTTTACGATCGCACGCGCCTCTCCGAGCGGAAACGCTTCAGCTTCACCACATGGAAACACTACGAGGAAAAATCCCCGCTCGTCCCCTCCGGTCTGCTGGGCCCCGTCAAAATCGAATGGAGCGCGCCGGCGCCGTAGCGTAGGCCAGCACCTCTTCGTCCACCTATTTCCAAAACCCAAACCCGATGAATCCCAAACTATCCTTCACTTCCTCTTGGCCAAACGGAACACGTGTTTCTGTCCGACGGGTTGTTCTGAGTCTGTTCGTGTCGCTTACTTTTATTCTTGGCGGTCATGCGCAATCCGCGGGCGAGCCCATGGGTGCGGTCCAAGGCACGGTGTCCAACGCGGCGAGCGGCTCCCCGCTCGGCCGGGCGAAAGTGACCATTCGCGGCACGGCCCAGGAGACGCTGACCGACGACGACGGCCGGTTTTATCTCCGAGGCGCCCCGGCCAAGGAGATCGAGTTGGACGTTTCCTATCTGGGCTTTGGCTCGCAAACGTCACGCGTGACGGTGCCACCCGGCGGACAGGTTACGCAGGATTTCCAACTCGGTCGCCTGGGAACCGACCGTCGTGGCGCGGAGGGCCAGACGATTGTGCTGGAGAAGTTCCAGGTGGTCGCGGAACAGACCATGAGCGGCCAGGCCGTCGCGATGAACGAGCAGCGTCATGCGGCCAATATCAAGAACGTGGTCTCGTTCGACGAACTCGGTGACCGCGGCCAGGAAAACATCGGCGACTATGTGCGCCTTCTGCCCGGAGTCACCATTCTGGACGATGGCACCAACCCCGGTCGGATTGCCCTGGGCGGGTTTCCCGCGGAAATGTCCAACCTTCAGATCGACGGCGTGGACGTGCCTGCCACCGGCATTGGCCCGACCAGCACTCGCGCCGCGGCGTTGCAGGACGTGCCGATCCTGAACATCGAGCGCGTGGAGGTCTCGAAGGTGCCCACGCCCGACCTGCCCGCATCCGGTTTGGGTGGATCGATGAATCTGATCGCGAAGACCGGCACGGGCCTGAAGCGCCCAGTCGGCCGCTACCAAGTGTATATGAATTTCGACAACGTGGACGGCTTGAGTTTCAACGGCGGTTCGCAGCAACCCCACGACCGGGCAACGCCGCGCCGCAAGGAGCCTTCGTTCAGCCTGAGCTACGCCTTCCCAGTGGGAAAAAAGCTCTCGGTCAGCTTGGGTGGCTCTCGTTCCTGGCGCCAGCGGCCGACTGACGACACGCCCTCCGAGGTCGCCTTTTGGAACCTCCGGAACACCTATTTTGCCACCGGCGCGCCGAAGGATTATGCGCTGGCGATCACGCAATGGCGTCAGGAGGCCTCGATTTCGCGGACCGATAACCTCCAGCTCGGCCTCGATTGGCGGCTGACGAACAACGATACCCTCAGCCTGCAGATCCAGGAACGCTCGGTGGACGAAAAGAAGGCCCAGAGCTTCATGACCGCGCGCGTGAACGCCGGCTACGACGCGATCGGCAATGCGGATTACACCTCAAGCCGCGGTGCCACCGGTAGCTTCGAAATGGGCACCCTCAATCCGTCGAATTTCGACGCGACCACCGACACCAGCATGCGTTCGCTGAAGTATCAGCATCGCGGCCCGGTGTGGAACTTTGACGCGCAGGCGTCCTACTCCGCCGCCGACCGCGAGCGCAGCAGCCTCGGCAAGGGCTACTTCAACGGCGTCCTGGCCAGTATCCTCAACGTCAACATTCGCGGCGACGGCATCGGGAAGGGGTCTAGCATCGGGCCGCAAACCTACACAATCAACCGCACCAACGGCCCGCTGCTGGATCCCTTCAACGCCAACAACTACACGCTCGGCACGGCGAACGAAGAGTATGCCCTGTATCAGACGGACGCCACGGCTGGGCGCCTGAACGTAAGCCGCGCGATCGGCCGGAACCTCACGCTCAAGCTCGGCGGCGCTTACAACCGCATGGACAAGGACGACACCCGTCCGGTCAAGAACTACACCTTTGTCGGCCGGGCCGCCGGCCAGACCGCCGTCTCACTTTACGACCTCGTGGATGAGTCGATCGACGTGAAGGTGAACGGGAACCCGGTGCGCTGGATCAGCCCCGTGAAGGCCTATGATCTCTTCGTGCAACACCCGGAGTATTTCACCCTGAACACCACCCACATCCAGAACCTCGCGCAGAATTCGAAACGCATGCTCGAGGATATTTCGGCTGGCTATCTCCGGTTCGATCTCCGCCTCCTCTCCGGCCGGCTCAACTTCACGGGCGGTGCCCGCTATGAGAAAACCGATCTCAAGGGCTGGAGCATGAAGCGCGACAATTTCGCCATCTACCAGCGCGATGCGGCGGGCAACCTGTTGCGGACGAGCACGGGCGCGTTGATCGCCATCACCAACAACACCGAGCAGCGGCTCAGGCTCATCAATCAGGAGCGTGGAAATTTCGAAAGCCAGAACTACGACGGGTTTTATCCCAGCCTGAACGCCAATTATGCGTTTACCGAAAACCTGGTGGCGCGGGCGGCCTACGCCCGGACGCTCGGCCGCCCCGATGTGCAGTATGTCGTAGCCGGGATCACCGTGCCCGTTCCCACCGACACCAATGCCACCACCGCTCGCACCATCGTGGTCGGCAATCCCGGCTTGGAACCCTGGACGGCGGATAGTTTTCACCTGTCCCTCGACTCCTATCATTTGAAAGGCGGATTCGGCTCGGTCGGGTTCTATCGCAAGCAGGTCAGCAACTTTTTCGCGCAGCGCGGCCGGCCGACCACCGCGGCCACGCTCGAGGCCTACGGCATCCCGGAGGGAGACATCGCCTATATGTTGGCCGACAACTACGTCCTGCGCCGCTGGGAAAACGTGGGCGACGCGACACTCGACGGCGTCGAACTGAGCTACCGCCAGGACCTGTTGTTTTTGCCGAGGTGGCTGCAGCTGGTGCAGGCTTGGGTAAACTATACCCATCTGAAAGTGGGTGGGCCCAATGCAGCGGATTTCGTAGGGTTCAGTCCCGATTCTCTGACGGCGGGGTTGAACTACATTCGGCCACGCTTCTCCGTCCGGCTGACTGCGGCGTATCAGGCCGAGACCAAGCGAGCGGAGGTTTTGGCCACACCCGGGACCCAGGCCGAAGGGTTCATTCCCCCCTCCACCTATGAATACCAGGCGGCCTACACCCGCTACGGCATCAGCGCGGAATACGCCCTGAGCAAGAAGTTCGCCCTCTACCTGAACTGGGACGACGTGTTCGCCAAGGACCGGTTGGTGTATCGCCGGGCCCCGGACACGCCAGCCTTTGCCCAAACCGCCCAACGCTACGTCAGCCCGTCCTACATCGTGATCGGCCTGAAGGGCAGTTTCTGATGCGGGACCTCGGAATTGAATGGTTTCAAGGAAAGCGCGATTAGCCGCTTCATCACTCGCAACGACATCATTGTGAAAACCGGTTGCTCATACGCCGGATGCCTTGATGGCGATGTCCTCGTCGGTCCCGGCTACGCCCCTCTGGTCCGCGTAGCCACTCCGTTGCTCGACTAACTACCCCATGATGAGATTGTCGCTTTTCATGCTGCTTGGCTTCGCGGTGTCGCGCGGGGCCGACGCGACGCCGCGCTTCGAAGCCGACGTGCTCCCCGTGTTGTATCGTCACTGCTTCAGTTGCCACAGCGAAAAACAGGCGAAGCCCAAGGGCGATCTGCGGCTCGATTCGGCGGAAGGTCTGACCGACGCCGGGGTCGTGACGCCCGGCAAGCCCGACGAGAGCGAGTTGCTGCAGCGCGTGACGCTCCCACACACCGATCAAGACGTGATGCCGCCGCTGAAGGGTGGCGCGCAGCCGCTTTCCGATGCCGAGCGCGCGTTGCTGCGCGCATGGATCGCCGCCGGCGCGAAGCTGGATGGATGGGTGAAGTTTCAGCATCGCGAGGCACCGCTCGGAGAGCCCGGTGCGGCCGTTGCTCGCACAGCAGTGCCGACGATCGCCCGCCAAGTGAATGCCCTGATCGACAGCCACCACACGGCGAAGGGCACCACGCTGAACGCGCCCGCCAGCGACGAAGTGTTTCTGCGCCGCGTCTATCTGGACGTCGCCGGCCGCATTCCGAGCCTCGAAGAAAGCACGCGCTTTCTCGGCGACGCCCGCGAGGACCGGCGGGCGCGGCTGATCGACGAGCTGCTCGCCGGCGAGGGCTATGTGAGCCACACGTATAACTGGAAGGCGGACCAGCTCCGCCTCAACCCGCGCGCGCTGGCCGGCGGGCAACCGGCCTGGCTCTACGACGACTGGGTGAAGCACACCATCCGCACCGGGCAACCGCATGACGAGACGGTGCGCCAGCTCATCACCGCCAAGGGCTATCTCTGGGAAAACGGTGCGGCGGGATTCTACCTGCGCGATCTCGGCATGCCGCTCGACCACGCCTCGAACCTGTCGCGCGTCTTCCTCGGCACGCGCATGGAGTGCGCCCAGTGCCACGACCACCCGCTCGAGCCGGTGACGCAGAAAGACTTTTTCCAGATGGCGGCCTTCACCGCCGGCGTCTCGAATCTCAGCAACCCGAGCGGCTATTCCAACGACAACGTTGAGCAGTGGCCGGAGATAAAAGGCCGATTGGCGCGAATGGACGCAGACAAGGCGCTCCAGGACGGAGTGAGCCGCGCGATCGCGCCGCTGAAGCGACTCACCACGGACACGAACAAGCCGCTCACGTTTCCGGCCACTTATGCCTACGATCACGCCGCCCGGGGCCGGTCCGTTGCCCCGCGGACGCTGTTCGGCGACGAGGCCCCAATCGTAGACGGCGACCGCCGGCAGGCCTTTGCGCAATGGATGACCTCGCCGCGCAACCCGCGGTTTGCCAAGAACGCCGCCAACCGGCTCTGGAAACGCGTCATGGGTGCCGGCCTGATCGAGCCCGTGGACAGCCTCACGGCGCTGCCCCATCCGGAGCACCGCGAGCTGCTCGAGTTTCTCACGTCCGCGCTGATCGGCTTTCGTTTCGACGAACGGGCGTTCCTCGCCGCGCTGCTGAATACGCAGCTGTATCAGAGCGAAGCGGTGCGCGAGCGACCGGAGCCCGGGTCGGCCTTCGGGTTGCACGGTCCGCTCCTGCGCCGGCTGTCGGCCGAACAGATCTGGGACTCGCATCTCGTGCTCCTCGTGCCCGATCTCGACGAACGCAAATCTGGCGTGCGCCACGAGGGATCGCTTTTGAATCCGGCGCGGTTGCGTCGGCTCACCACCATGACCGCGGATGAAATCATCGCGCGGTCCCGCGACGAAATGGCCTACCGCGCCCGACGCCGCGAACATACGCTCCGGCTCGCGGACCAGAAGAAAGAACTCGCCGCCGCCCGGGCCGGCGGAAATGCCGCCGAGGTGCGGCGCGTGCAGGCCGACCATGCCCGCGAGAACGAAAACTTCTTCAGTCCCGAGCTGCAGGCGCTGGAAATGGGCGGCCCAGAACCAGCGCCGGAAACCGATCCACGCTGGCAATCGTTGCCGCGGGATTTTCTCCGCGCCTCGGAAATTCCGCTGCCGTTGCCGCTCGGCCACTTCCTGCGCCAGTTCGGCCAGTCGGATCGACGCGAGATCGACGCGTTCAACCGCGATCCGAACACCACTCATGCGCTTGCGTTGATGAACGGCGAACTCGTCGCACGCGTCCTCGCGACCGATTCCCATCTGCGGCGCCAGTTGGCCTCTGCCGATGGGCGCAAGGACAGGATGACGGCGCTCATCTATCGCGCCCTCCTCGTGCGCTCCCCGAGCGACGGGGAGCTTTCGGCCATAGCGACCCTCACGGCCACGAGCCTCACGCCGGTGGAGGACACGATTTGGGCGTTGCTGAATTCCCCTGAGTTTCTCTTCCAACGCTGACGCTCATTTTGCCCGCATGAAATCGATCTTCACCGACCTGTCCCGCCGCGCGTTCGTGGAACGTTTCGTCAAAACCTTTCTTGGCGTGAGTCTGCTGCCGGGTCTGGGGGCTTTGCGTGGCGCCGGCGCGCCAGCCCGCGCCCGGGCGAAGAGCGTGATCTTTCTCTATCTGCGGGGCGGGCTTTCGCACATCGACACGTTTGACCCCAAGCCCGGCCGGCCCGAGATGGGCGGGGTTCAGGCCATCGGGACAAGTGCGGATGGCGTGCAAGTCTCCGAATGGTTTCCGCGCATGGCGCGGCAGATGCACCACGTTTCCCTCGTGCGCTCGATGACCTCGACGCAGGGCATTCACGAGCTCGGCGCCTACTCGGCGCATACGAGCCACTTCATGACCCCGACCATCCGGCACCCGTCGCTCGGCTCGTGGGCCGCGAAACTGATCGGCTCGCAGAACCGGTTTCTACCCGGCAACGTCCTCATCAACGGCAGTCCGCAGCACCCGGGCAGCGGATACTTCCCCGCCCACCTCGCCCCGCTGCCGATCGTCGATCCGGGCGCGGGTCTGCAAAACTCCGCGCTGCCCGCCGCGGTCAGCGAGGCGGATTTCAACCGCCGCGCCGCGCTCGCGCGCGCCATCGGCAGTCACTTCGTGCAGCAGACGCCGCATCGGGATGCAGCCGCCTATCTCAAAATCCAACAGGAGGCCGCCGCCCTCATGAAAAGCGAAGATCTCAAGGTCTTCGACATCACGCGCGAAGACGCGAAGACGCAGGCGGCCTACGGCGCGCACACATTCGGCAAGGGCTGCCTACTGGCGCGCCGGCTAGTCGAGGCGGGTGTGCGCTTTATCGAGGTGGAGGACGATCAAAACTGGGACACGCACAACGATCAGATCAAATCCATGCGCCTCATGACGCCCTCGGTGGATCAGACGATGGCCGCCCTGCTCGAAGATCTCCACCAGCGCGGTCTGCTCGCGAGCACGCTCGTGGTCATGGCGACGGAATTCGGTCGCACGCCGCAGATCAGCACCGTTACCGCCGGGCGTGGGCATCATCCCGGTGTGTTCACCTGGTGGCTCGCCGGCGGCGGCACGAAGGGCGGCTACGTCCACGGCCAATCCGACGCCATCGGCGAAACCGTCGCCGAGAATCCCGTCACCATGCCGGATCTCAACGCGACGGTGGCGATGGCCCTGGGCATGGACATCGGCCACATCGAGCATTCGCCGTCGGGCCGACCGTTCACTGTGGCGGACAAGGGGCAACCGGTGTCCGCGCTTTTCGCATAATCCTCATCCGGCACAGTTCGTTCCGCATGCACCCATCACTACCTTCATCCCTTCGCGCACTGCTCTGTTCCGGCGTTTTTCTCGTCGCCACCGTTTTCGCGAATGCCATGGAGCTGTTCACTTTCGACCGCTCGTTTGATGCGACCCAACTCACTGCGCGCGGCGTGACGATTGCCGTGACAGACCGTGCCTTGGACATCAAGGGCACCATGCCGGCCTCCGACAGTGGGGTAGTCTTTCCCTTGCCGGAAAAATCGCGGGACCTCTCGCGTTTTCGCTTCGTGGAGGCCGACATCGAAAACACCGGCGACAAGCCCCTGCGTTTCACGTTTTGGGCGCTGTCGGGCCACGGCTGGGGTGGCGTGAGCACATTCACGCCTGACGGCGGGCCAACGGCCGGACGCGAGACACTCGCCCCCGGGCAACGCGGCACGTTCAAGCTCGACCTGCACACCCGCTATCCCGGCAAAGATGTCTACACCCCGGCGACGAATCCGGCCGCTATCCGCTGGTTGGAACTTGTCGTCGGCGACAGTCGCATCACGCCCTCGCTGCGCATGCGGAGCTTTCGCGCGACCGGCGAGGCGCCGGCCGAACGGCCCGACATCTCGCGGCGTGTGCTCGTGCCCGACGTCTCCCGCGAATCGCCTGGTCCCGGGCGGCGCGTTTATCAGCAATTACCGGGTTGGGAAAAGACGAGCGTCTCTCACGTGCTGACCTTGCCTCGCGAGTGGCAGCCCGGCGCGAAATATCCGGTCATCGTCGAATACGCCGGCAATATTTTCTATCACAAGTTTTGCCACTCCACCGGCTACACCGATCAGGGAACCATGGCCTACGGTTTGGCGCGGGGCGAAAAGTTCATCACCCTCAACCTGCCGTTCATCAGCGTGGACGGACAACGCGAGCAGATCGACGGCTGGGGCGACATCGAGAAAACCGCCGACTACTGCGTCGCGGCGGTGCGCGCGGTGTGCGGAGATTTCGGGGGCGACGCAGGCGCAGTTTTCTTCGTCGGTTTCTCCCGCGGCGAATACGCCGCCAACTACCTCGCGCTACGCGATGACCGGATCGCGTCGTTGTGGCTGGCCTTCGTCGGCACGAATCCCGGCCGTCCGTGGAAACCCGCTGACGGCTCCGGCTGGAACAAAGTCGGCCTCGGCTGGGATGAACGCGCCGCCCGCCTGCGAGGACGCCCATGGTTCGCCGCCCCGGCCAACCTCGGCGCCCACGTGCACGTCGACGTCGAGTATCTCGAAGACCGTCCCTCGACGGTTGCGACCCGCAGTTGGATGCAGGAGATCCTTGCGCGTCGCACCACACCTTAGCCTCCCCGAACAACGTCATTTCTTCCTCATGAGCCTCAATCTACCCCCGTCTTCCTCTTCGCAAAAGTCCCCGCGGTCTTCGTCAACGCGTCGCCAATTTCTGGCGACCAGTGCCGCCTTCGGCTCCGTCCTGATTCTACCGCACGGCCTCCGCGGCCAAGGCACGCGTTCGCCCAACGAGCGTCTGCGCATCGCCCAAGTCGGCGTGGGCGGCCGCGGCGGTGCTTCGCTGTCGGGACTGGCCGACGAGCAATTCGTCGCCCTGTGTGATGTGGACGAAAAACGCAGTCGCGCCGGACTCGCCGGTGGCAAAAAGGCGGGGCCTGACACGGATCGGCTGAAAGATGCCAAATGGTTCAAGGACTTCCGCGTGATGTTCGAGCAGATGGCGGATAAGATCGACGCCGTTGCGATCGCGACTCCGGACCACATGCACTTCCCGATCGCGATGGCCGCGATCGCCGTGAAGAAGCACGTCTACGTCGAGAAGCCGATGTGCCGCTGCCTCTCCGAAGTGCGCCGCTTGCACGCCGCCGCGAAGGCCGCGGGCGTCGTGACCCAGATGGGCAACCAAGGCCGTGCCGCCGAAGGAATCCGTCTCGCCCGCGAGTGGGTGCAGGCCGGCCTGATCGGCGAGGTCCACACCGTGCACACGTGGACGGACCGCCCCCGCACGCCGTGGTTTTACCCGGCCGATTTTGATCCCGACGCCAATCCCAAGGAGACGCCCGTGCCCGCGACGTTGGACTGGGATCTCTGGCTCGGCGTGGCGCCGCAGCGTCCTTACCGCCCCGAACTCGTGCCGTCCTTCTGGCGCGGATTCACTGACTACGGCACCGGTTCTCTGGGCGATATGGGGTGCCATCAACTCGACGCACCTTTCTACGCGCTCGACCTCGGATCGCCGTCGAGCGTGGAGGCCGCGACGACCAAGCAGTATCCGAAAACCTTCCCGGCTTCTACCGCGGTGACGTGGAAATTCCCGGCGCGCGGCGGGCGCGGGCCGGTGGAGATGAAGTGGTTCGACGGCACGATGAAGCCACCGCTCCCCGTCCCGGGTTTCAAACTCTCCGAGAGCGGCGGCAGCCTCTTCTACGGGACGAAAGGCATCATGAGCGTCACCTCGCACAGCGGCTCGTGCCGCCTCCTACCCGAGGAGCGCATGCAGGCGATGGCGGGCGCGCTGCCGCCAAAATCCATCCCGCGCATCGCGGGCGGGCCATTCCCCGAATGGGCGGCGGCGATCCGCGGCGGCCCAAAGTGCGGCTCTAACTTCGACTACGCCGCCGGCCTCACCGAAGTCGTGTTGCTCGGCGTCGCCGCGCAACGCGCCCAGGCCCGCCTCGACTGGGACGCCGCCGCCGGCCGTTTTCCCAATCGCCCGGATTGCGATGTCTTCGCCGGTCCCGGTTACACCTACCGCTCGGGCTGGGGAGTGTAGGCGGGGCTTCGGTCATTCCGCCTTCGACCACATCGTCAATTCGTTGCTGCCGCACCAGAGCGGAGCTACGCGACTGAATTGAACGGTTTCAAAGAGGGCGTTGTCGCGTCTGCGGTAACGTGATCCAACGTCCTTTTCTCGCCCTGCTTTCTCCCGCCACGGATTGATTGCCGCCTCAACCAATACCCCAATGAAACCCGAAAACCTTGCTCGAAAATCCCTCGTGCTGGCCGCCCTCATGCCCGCCGTTGTTGGACTCGCCCAGACTGCGCCTAAACCCGCCTCCGAAGATGTCCATGTTTTGAGCGAGTTTCGTGTTAACACCGCCAAGGACGACGGCTTCATCGCGACGGAGAGCGCCTCCGGCACTCGCGTTGCCACTGACATCATCAACCTGCCGTTTTCCATCTCGGTCCTCACCGAGGATTTCGTGAAGGAGTTTCAGCTGTTCGACCTCGACCAGCAGGCACCCTTTATTTCCGGCATGGCGGCGGGCGACCCGGCTCAGGGCGGCGGCGGCGGCACGCGACTGCGCGGCTTCAATGTTCCCTATTTCCGCAATGGCTTTGCCCGCACGCAGGCGCCGGACTCGAACAGCATCGCGCGCACCGAAGTGATCAAGGGCCCTCAGTCGGCAATCTACGGTCGCGTCTCCCCGGGTGGAGTCATCAATTTTATCTCCAAGAAGCCAGGGACGCGGTTGGCCTCGGGTTTGAGCTACGTGACGGGGTCCTACGACCACCAGCGCATTGCTGGCGACATCACCGGCCCGATCATCGTGGACAAACTCTTCTATCGCGTCGACGCCACCTACTACGATTTCAACCGACCGACGGACTTTTGGTATAATCGCACCACCAATCTCTCCGGATCACTCACCTACAAGCTCTCGCCGGACACGCTGTTCACCCTCGAGCACGAATACACCAACCGCATCATGCAAGGCGGGCAGTCCTTCACTCGCTGGACCCGGGTGAACGGCGCCCAGACCATCACGGAAGGCTCGGTGTTCTACATGCCCGATCAGGTGCTCGGCGAAAGGCTCGCCCAGTTCAACGTCAACGGGGCCCACAATGTCGTCAAACGTAAGGCCGACTCCAGCTACTTTACGCTGGAGCACCGGATCAGTCCGGATCTGAACTTGCGCGCCAACGTCGCCTACACCACCCGGGCCTTCTTGAAGGATGGCACCTCCACGCCGGCCACGTGGGCGACCAACCCCACCGCGGCGCGACAGACCGTGTTGAACACGCTCACCGGCATCTGGGTCGATACCAAGCGCGGCATTTGGACCGGTGACCGGGCGGGCGCATATCAGACGATCGACTACGTGGAAAAAGGCTTCCAGATCGACCTGACGAAAAAGTGGAACACCCGCTTTAGCCAGCGCACCCTCCTGACCTTTGATACCTTCTTCAATAACAACGATCAGGGAACCTGGGCGCTCAACGGCGTTCCCCTGAACACCGCGCTCAACGCGTTGGGCCTCACGACCACCGCCCAGTTGAACGCATGGAAGAACCCCGATCCGTTTAATCCCGGGGTGTCCGGCTACTACCCGAATCCCGCGTTCGATCCCAAGACTTGGACGGTAGCGCGGGTCTTCAACGAGCGCTTTTACTACGGCAGCCTGCTCAACCACACGATCGAGCTGATGGACGGCCGCCTCCTCTGGACCGGATCGGCGCGCCAGGATTGGGGGAAATTCACGGTCGGCACCGCTGATGGCAATAAGGCGAAGTTCACCTACAGCACGGGTCTGAACTACCGAGTGCTCGCCCGTCAGTTGGTCGCTTACGGCAACATCGCCACCGGCTTTAATCCCGCGCCGCAGTTTGATGCGAACACGGGAGCATTGCTGGGCAACCAAGGATCGTCGGGCGTCGAATTCGGGCTCAAAGGGGTGCTGCTCAACGATCGCTTTTCCTACACCCTCGCGCTCTACAACGTGGAGCAGGACAATCAGGTCACCGACAATCCGGACAACCCCGGCGGCCTCGATCTTTCGCTCCCCCGCTCCATCCCCGGGGCGGCCACCCGCTCCCGCGGTATGAGTTTTGACGTCGGTGGCAAGGTGACCGAAAACCTCACGCTACTCGCCAACATCGCCTGGACCGACGTGCGCATCGTGAAGCACGTCACCACGCCCAGCCTCATTGGCACGCGTCCACTCGGCGGGCAAAACGCGCCCGCCCGTAGCTCTTCCCTGGCGGCGCGCTACAATTTCCGCAAAGGACTCCTGACTGGCGTGCGCCTAGGGTTGACCTATCAGTTTGCCGCCGAATACCTGCGCATTGGGCCGAGCGCCACCGCCACCGCGATTACGGTGCCGTTTTTCAACGCAGAGGTCAGCGAGTGGAGTGCGGTGATCGGCTACGCCTTCAAGAAATGGCAGAACGGCACACGTCTCGATCTGTCGCTGAACGTGAACAACCTCTTTGATCAAAAAGAGATGACCACAGCTGCCTACTATCCCGAGGGCCGCACGGTGCGACTCACCGCGGGACTGCGCTTCTGATTCCGATCTATCGCTGATCGCGCTGTCGGAAAAAAATTATGCAACCGCGCTGTGCTCTCCTTTCCAACGCTGGCCGCGGTCGTGCAGGCCTCCGTTTCATCAGGTCTCTGCTTTGGGTGGGAGCCGTCGCCACGGCCCTCTCGATCGGCGGCATTGGTTGGTGCGCCGACCGCACGCCGCAGCGCAACACTCACTTCCGGCCCGGCCAGCCGTGGCCCGACACTCAGGGCACGCACCTCAACGCCCATGGTTTCTGCATCCTCGATTTCGGTGGCCGCCACTACTGGTATGGCGCGCACAAAATCGCAGGCAAAACCGAGTCCGAGAAAAACGAGGCCGGCGTGCGCTGCTACGTCAGCGACGATCTGCTCAACTGGCAGGACGTGGGGCTTGTGTTGGATGTCTTCGCGCCGGGTGCGCACCCCGAGCTGGCCGACGCCTCGATCCTCGACCGTCCCAAGGTGATCTATCACGCCGCGACGAAAAAATTCATCGTCTATTTCAAACTCTACCCGCCCAAGTCACAGGGCGGTAAATCCGGCACCGACTACGCCTATGTCGGTGTAGCGACTGCGACGGCGCCGACGGGGCCGTTTCACTACCAAGGCCGTTTTCTCGGCGGTAGCAGCCCGTTCGGCACCGGTGACTTCACCATCTTTGCTGACAACGATGGCTCGGTTTACCACCTCGGCGTGCGCAAGCCGGACAAAGTTCACGTTGCCAGCCGGTTGTCCGACGACGGCTTGCGGCCTGCGGGTGATTACGTGGAGCTGGCCGGAATCACTCTCAAAACCGAAGCGCCCGCGCTGTTCCGTCGTGGTAATAAAATCTACTTCCTCGGTTCCGACAGCAGCGGTTGGGCGCCCAATGCCGCCCGCATGTTCGTCGCCGACAAAGTCACAGGTCCGTATCAGGACCTCGGCAATCCCGTTCGCGGCGTAAATCCCCACAACAATCTCGGCCCCGAAAAAACCTTCGGCGGACAAAGCACCTTTGTTTACCCCGTGGCCGGCCGCCGCGACGCATGGATTGCCATGTTCGACATCAACGTCCCGCAGAATCCGATCACCTCCGGTTACATCTGGCTCCCCATCGAATTCGAGGGCGACCGCCCGATCATCCGCTGGCGCGACCAATGGGACCTCTCCGTCTTTTCTGCCAAATGACCACATCTTTGCTTTTGAAACTCCGCTGGCTCTTCGCGCCGCTGCTCCTCGCGACGCTCTCCGCGCAGCCGCTCGTCAACGACCGCTATTCCGTTGCACCCGCCGCCGACGGTGCCGTGCAACTCACCGCTAAGGACGGCGGCGCGTGGACTTTCCGCGGCGATTTCGTGGTGCTCATAGCGAAAGCCGATCCGAAGCCCGCCATGCGTCCGGGCAATATCCCGCATGTTTCCTACAATCTCGTCACCTGGCAGACCTCTGCTCCGCCCGCCGGGGCCAAGCTCAAAACCGTCAAGCGCCCCGCCGGACAGGCCGGTGACGGCTTCGACGACAAGATTCTCGACGGTGACACCGACAAGCGCACCGCCGACGTGTTTGCCGCCGCGCCGCTGACGCGCGTCCGCGCCACCGGCGTCACGCGCGAAGGCAACGCACTCCGTTTCACCTTCGCGGACCACGCCGACTTCACGCTCGCCGCGACGCTCACCGTGCCCGCAGGCGAAGCCGAGCCCGTGCTCGCGTTCACGCTCACACCCAAACGCGCTGCGTGGTTCTCCGTCGGCTACACCGGCGCCCCCGCCTTCGCTACCGCCGAACTCGCTGAAAATTGGCAGCCATTCATCTGGCAGGAAAAACGTTTCCCTGACCGCTCCTACCTCACACCCGCCTTCGAATGCTCTCTGCCGGCGACGTTCGTGCGCAGGGGCAACGTCACCCTCGGCGTCGTGGCCGATGCCGACGAACTTCCTTTTTCTCCTCTGCCATTGCTCGACAACAGCCGCTTCGGCGTCGCTTTGCGCAACGCCGCGGGCGAGGCGCAGCCGATGATCTTTGCCCCAATGCTGGGCGGCGCCGAATCGAAGCGCACCCCCGGCCAAGCCTTCACGTTTAAGGTCCGCCTGTTCGCCGGCTCCGGCGATGTCACTGCGGCCTACGAAACGCTCGCTCGCCGTCTCTACGGCTTCCGCGACCACCGCCGCAACGCCATCGCCACGCTCAACGAGACTCTCGACAACATGATCGACTACGGGATGAGCCACTACAGCTGGTTCATCGAGGAGCTGAAGGGTTGCTCCTATTCGACCGACGTTCCCGGCGCAGTGAAAAACGTCTCGTCGCTCAATCCCCTCAACCTCGCGCTCGTCACCGACGACGAGGAGATCTTCCGCAAACGCGCCTACCCGATCGTCGAGTTCATGCTCTCGCGCGAAAAATTCCTGTTCTCGCTAGACCCGAAGCAAAAAATCCAGAGCCCCTCGCGCGCCATGCTTGGTCCCTGCGCACCAGTCAGCGAGCTCGCCACGCTCTACGGAATCACGCACGGCGCCTCGCCCATTCTCCGTCAACTCGCCGAGCGTATGCTCAACAAGAAACGCACGCTTAATCTCGACGATGTCGTCGAGGGCGGCACCTGGCCCAACCAGCTCGCCGTCTACCGCGAGACCGGCGAGGCCCGTTTCCTCGCCGCCGCGCGCCGCGGTGCCGACGCCTATTTGGCCGATCGCCTCGCCAAGCCCGCCGCGGATTTCAACGCGCCCGGGCTCTTTTTCTGGATCGGCTACGCGCCGAAGTGGATCGACCTGTTCCAACTCTACGAGTCCACCAACGACCGCCGTTACCTCGACGCCGCCCGCCAAGGCGCCCGCCAATATACGATGTTCACGTGGATGGCTCCGCGCATTCCGGACGCCGACGTGACCGTCAACCTCGGCGGCAATGCACCAGTCTACTGGTATCTGAAGAGCAAAGGTCACACCCCGATGACCGCCCCCGAGGAACGCGTGCCCGCCTGGCGCCTCTCCGAAATCGGTCTCACGCCCGAGTCTTCCGGCACGATGTCGGGGCACCGCGCCATTTTTATGGCCAACTACGCGCCGTGGATGCTCCGCATCGCCGCGCTCACCGGAGACAAGCTGCTCCACGACGTGGCGCGCTCCGCCCTCGTCGGCCGCTACCGCAACTTCCCCGGCTACCACATCAACACCGCGCGCACCACGATCTACGAACGGGCCGACTATCCGATGCGCGCGCACAAGGAGCTCAGCGTAAATTCATTTCACTATAACCACATCTGGCCGCACATGAGCATCCTGCTCGACTTCCTCGTCACCGACGCCTTCGCGCGCTCCGGCGGGAAAATCGATTTCCCCGCGCACTTCATCGAGGGCTACGCCTACCTACAGAGCAAATTCTACGGCGACCGCCCCGGAAAATTCTTCGACCGCGACGATGCCGTGCTCTGGTTGCCGCGCCGTTTGATCAAGAGCGGTTCCGTCGAGATCAACACGCTCGTCGCCCGCGGCCGCGACCGCCTCTACCTCGCGTTCACCAACCAATCGCCCGAGCCCGTCACCACCGCGATCACGTTCAGCTCTGCGATCATCCCGCAACTCGCCGGCCAGACCTACCGCACGCGTGTCTTCCGCGACGGCACCGCCACGTCGGTGCATGATGGCCGCCTCACCGTCACCGTGCCACCGATGGGCCTCACGGCAGTCGAGGTCGACGGCCTCGTCGTCGCGCCAAAATTCCAAGACCGCCTCGTGGGCGCCCGCGCCACCGATGCGTGGCAACGCGACCATGTCGAACTGCCCTTCGGCGGCACCCACGCGATGATCCTGAACTTCGGCCCCGCCGCCACGACTGCCTACATCTACCTCCAAGCCGACGATTCGAAGTTCAAAGCGGTCTCGCTCAGTTACGCGATCGGTGATCGCAAGGCGACGCTCACCGACACGAGCTACCCATTTGAATTCACCGTGCCCGTGCCCGCGGGCGCGACTGCGTTTGATTTCGAAGTGTCGGCCGTGACGCTCTCGGGCGAAAAACAATCCTCCGGCCCCGCGGCCCTGCGGCGTTGATTCTTCACCTTGCTCAACTCCTGTGAACGACTTCACCACCGTGCGGGTTGTCCGTCCTCGGGCCTGCGACGACGATCATAGATTCGTCGCCCCTCGACTCATGTTTCGTTCAACCTGATTTCCTATGCCCCGTATTCCGTATCTTCGCTGGTGGATTGTTGCCCTGATTTTCGGTGCCTCGGTCCTCAACTACGTCGACCGCCAAGCGCTTTCGATTCTCGCGCCGACCATCCAAAAGGATCTCGCCCTTTCCAACGAAGACTACGCCACCGTTCTTAACTGGTTCCTCATCGCCTACACGGTCGCGCTCATCGTCTCCGGAAAAATCGTCGACCGCTTCGGCGTTCGGTGGAGCCTGGCACTCTTCGTCGGGTGGTGGTCGCTCTCCAATATCTTCACCGGCTTCGCCCGCTCGGCCACGTCGCTCGGGGTCTGCCGTTTCTTTCTCGGCCTCGGCGAAGCGGGTAATTGGACGGCCGCGCCCAAGGCCGTCTCCGAGTGGTTTCCAGCGAAGGAGCGCGGCCTCGCCATCGGCATCTACACTTTGGGCGCAACGGTCGGTGCGACGCTCGCCCCCATCCTCATCGTCGGTCTCGCCTCGTGGCACAGTTGGCAGGCCGCCTTCATCGTGACTGGTTCCGCCGGCCTCGTGTGGCTGATCCCGTGGCTCTGGCTCTATCGCCGCCCCGCCGAACATCCCCGCCTTTCCCCCGAGGAGCGCACGCTCATCGAATCCGGCCAAGCCGCCGACGTCGCCGCCACCCCGGAAGCCGCGCCCGACTGGGGGAAATGGTATCGCGTCCTCCTGCGCCGCGAAGTCCTGCTGCTCATCTTCGCCCGCATGCTCACCGATCCAGTCTGGTATTTCTTCCAGTTCTGGTTCGCCAAATACCTCTACGATTCACGCGGCCTCGACCAGAAATCCCTGAGCGTCACGTGGGTCGTCTACCTCGCCGCGGATGTCGGCGTGCTTTCCGGCGGCTGGCTCTCCGGCCTGCTGATCAAGCGCGGCACCGCCCCGGTGAGCAGCCGACTGTGGATCATGCTCGCCTGCGCCGCGCTCGTCCCGCTTGGCGCGATGATTCCGCACGTTGACGCGCTGTGGCTCGTCCTCGCTTTTGGCATGATCGCCGTCCTCGCCCATCTCGCGTGGCTCATCAATCTCAGCGCCCTCGTCGTCGATCTCGTTCCCCGCGGCTCTCTTGCGTTCGCCTTCGGTGTCATCGCCGCCGGCAGCTCCCTCGGCGGCCTCATGATGAACAAAGCGGTCGGCTCCCTCGTGACCAACACGTCCTACGATCCGGCCTTCGGCTTCCTGCTCCTCCTGCACCCGCTCGCCTGGTTTCTCGCATGGCAACTCCGCCCGCGGCCGAAAACCGTCTGATCGCCCTCTCTCCGTTTCCCTTTCTCTCCTTCCTCCGATGATCGTCCACGCTCCCGTCGCACACCGCGCGCTCACCCAGAAAAGTTTCTCCGCCGATCTCGTCGTGGTCGGCGGCGGCCTTGCCGGCACGTGTTGCGCGATCACCGCCGCCCGCGCCGGTCTCAAGGTGATTCTCGTGCAGGACCGGCCCGTCCTCGGCGGCAACGCCTCCAGCGAGGTTCGCCTCTGGGTGCTCGGCGCCACTTCCCATCTCGGTAATAATAACCGCTGGGCCCGCGAGGGCGGCGTCATCGACGAGTTCCTCCTCGAAAACCAATACCGCAACCCCGAGGGCAACCCGCTCATCTGGGACACCATTCTCCTCGAGAAAACCATCGCCGAGAAAAACCTCACGCTCCTCCTCAACACCGCCGTTCACGATCTCGAAAAATCCGGCCCCGACACGATTCGTGCCGTCCGCGCCTTCAATTCCCAGAACTCCACCGCCTACGAACTCGCCGCGCCGCTCTTCGTCGACGCCTCCGGTGATGGTATCGTTGGCTTCCTCGCCGGTGCCGCGTTCCGCATCGGCGCCGAGGCCGCCGCCGAGTTCGACGAAGCCTTCGCGCCAGCCGTCGCCACGCCCGAGCTCCTCGGCCACTCGATTTACTTTTACTCCAAAGACACCGGCCGCCCGGTGAAATTCACCGCTCCCAGCTACGCGCTCCAGGATATCACGCAGGTCCCGCGCTACCGCGATTTCAACGCTGCCGAGTTCGGCTGTCGCTTGTGGTGGATCGAATACGGCGGTCTCCGCGACACCGTGCACGACACCGAGGAGATCAAGTGGGAACTGTGGCGCGTCGCCTACGGTGTTTGGAATTACATCAAGAATTCCGGCAAATTCCCCGAGGCCGCCAACCTCACGCTCGAGTGGGTCGGCACGATTCCCGGCAAACGCGAGAGCCGCCGCTTCGAGGGAGACTATATGGTTTCGCAGCGCGATCTCATCGAACAGCGCCCGCAACCTGACGCCGTTTCCTTCGGCGGTTGGTCCATCGATCTCCATCCGCCCGCCGGCGTTTACAGCGAGAAACCCGGTTGCCAACAGTGGCACGCCAAGGGCGTTTTTCCGATTCCCTACCGCAGCCTCTACTCGCGCAACATCACCAATCTCTTCCTCGCCGGCCGCATCACGAGCGCGACGCACATCGCCTTCGGCTCGACCCGCGTGATGGCCACCTGTGCCCACAGCGGCCAAGCCGTCGGCCTCGCTGCCGCGCTCTGCCGGCGCGACGGTCTTGCCCCGCGCGACCTCGTCGCCCCCGCGCGCATGGCGGAACTGCAACGCCGCCTCATCCGCGCCGGCCAATTCATCCCCGACGTCACCCTCCGCGACTCCGCCGATCTTGCCGCCCACGCGACGCTCACCGCGTCCTCCACGTATCAACTTTCCGAACTCGCCGCCGGTGCCGATCGTCTCCCGCTCGCCGACGCGTGGGCCATGCTGCTCCCCGTTGCGCCCGGACCGATGCCCGTCGTCACGTTCACGCTCGACGTCGCCACCGCCACCGAGGTCGTCGCCGAACTCCGCGTCAGTTCGAAACTCAACAACCACACGCCCGACGTCACCCTCGCCACGCTCCGCGTTCCGCTCGCCGCCGGCGCTGCCCAAGCCGTCACGCTCAAATTTCCCTCATCGATCGACGCCCCGCGCTACGCCTTCGTCTGTCTCGCCGCCAATCCTGCGCTCACCGCGCACCTCAGCGATCAGCGCCTCACCGGCGTCCTCGCCGTCACTCAAAAATTCAACCGCGCCGTCGCCAAATCCCCGCGCCAGGAACCACCGCCCGGCACCGGCATTGAGAGCTTTGAGTTCTGGATTCCGCAGCGTCGCCCCGGCGGAAAAAACTTCGCCCTCCGCGTCGAGCCGCCCATCGCGCTCTTCGCGCCGGAAAATCTCCGCAACGGTTTCAGCCGCCCGACGAACCAGCCCAACGTCTGGCTCGCCGCGCTCGCCGACACCGCGCCCACGGTGACGCTCACGTGGCCCGAGCCCGTCGATATTTCGCGCCTCGAGTTCGACCTCGATGCCGACTTCGACCACCCGCTCGAAACCGTGCTCATGTTGAACCCCGAGACCGTTGCACCGTTCTGCGTCCCCTCGCTGCGCGTGCTCGACGACACCGGCCGCGTCATCGCCGAACTCCGCGACCAACACCTCAGCCAAGCCGCGCTCACGCTCGCCGCTCCGGTGCGCACGCGCCGCCTCACGGTCCAACTCGTCGCCCCCGCGAGCGGCGCGCCCGCCGCGCTCTTCCGCGTCTCCGTCTACTGATTTCTCGCGCGAACGATTCACCGATCCGCGGCGAAAATTTGACCTGACCTTCCGCGACCAATCGCGAAGGTCGTCCGCATGCGCTTTACCCCGAAGTCCCGGCTCCTCGCGTTTGGCCTGCTGTCCGCGGCGTTCCTCAACGCCGCCACTCCTGCGACCACGCCGCGTGAGGCGTCGCGTCCCGTTCCTGCCGCCTCCGCCCTTCGCCCGGACGACGGCATTCTTTTTTACGGGAATGCCATGGTCGAGCGCTTGCTCGAGTCCGGCGACCTCGAAGCCCGCCTTCAGCTCGCGCATCCCGGCAAGAAGCTCCGCATCCGCAGTCTCGCGTGGACGGGTGACGAAGTCGGCTACCGCCTCCGCGCCGAGGGCTACGTGGAGCACCTCAAGACCCTGCTCGCCGCCTGGCCCGCGCAAATCGTCGTGCTCGGCTACGGCATGAACGAGTCCTTCGCCGGTGCCGGCGGGCTCCCCGCGTTTCGTTCCCAATATCAGGTCTATCTCCGCGAGATCGCGCGGCTCCACCCGGGCGCGAAACTGGTCCTTCTTTCCCCGCTCGCTGTCGAGGAGCGCACCGCGACGAACGCGGCCGAACGCAATCGCGACCTCGCTCTCTATACCCAAGCCATCGCCGAACTCGCCCGCGAACACGGCGCGGACTTTGTCGATCTCTTCACCGCGAGCCGCGACGCCTACGCGCGCAGCACCCAGCCACTCACTACGCAGGGGCTCCATCTCAACGCCGCCGGCAGCCGCGCCCTCGCCGACGTCGTTGCGCGCTCGCTGCTCGGCGATGCCGCTCCCGGCGTGCTCGATTCGCCGCGCCTCGCCGAAGTCGCCCGCGCCGCTGCCTTGAAACACGGCTACGTCGCCGAGCTCGTGCGCCCCAAAAACGGCGCGCTCTACTACGGAATTCGCAAACGTCCCGAAGAGAACGCCGCCGAGCTCCCGCGCTACCACCAACTCGTCGCGCAGGCCGACGCCATCGTGCACGACCTCGCCGCCAACCCCACGAAACGATTTGCCGACTATCCCGCGCCGTCGCTCCCGGCGTTGCCCGAGGGCAAGACGACCACGTATCGGTTTCCCGGTGGCACGGTGCGCTCTCCCGCCGAGATGCAGCAGGAGTTGGTCGTGGCCGAAGGCTACGCCGTAAATCTTTTCGCGTCCGAGGAACAGTTCCCCGAGCTGCGCAATCCTGTGCAGTTGAGTTTCGATGCCCGCGGCCGCCTCTGGGTCGTCACGATGCCGTCGTTTCCGCACACGATTCCCGGCGAGCAGCCGCGCGACAAAATTCTCGTCCTCGAGGACACCGACCACGACGGCAAGGCGGACAAGTCCACGGTCTTCGCCGATGGCTTCGACGCGCTCGACGGCGTGGCCTTCCACGAGCGCGGCGTGATTGTTTCCGCACAGCCGCGACTGCTCGTGTTGAACGACACTGACGGCGACGGTCGCGCCGACACCCGCGTTGAGCTCCTGCGCGGCATCGACGTTACCGATTCGCATCACGGTGGCATGGTCACGAGCGACCCAATCGGGCATTTGCTCTTTTCCGACGGCGTCTTTCACCGTTCGCAGTTCGAAACACCCTTCGGCGTCGTGCGCGGCCTAGATTCCTCGACCTATCGGCTCAATCCCGCGACCGGACGCGTCACCACCGAATGGCAAAGCACAACGCCCAATCCGTGGAAGGTGTCTTTCGATCGCTACGGCAATATTTTCCAGCGCTACGGCGGCGGCCATGTCCTCGAAGGCGTGCCGCTCACGTGGACGCCCCTCGGGGTCTATCACCCCTACGGCCACGCCACCGTGCTCAACTACGCCAAGGGCTCGGCCCTCAGCGTCATCTCGAGTCCGAATTTCCCCGACTCCCTCCAACAAGGTATTGCCTCCGCTTCGCTGCTGGGGAGCTACATCGTGTCGGTCTCCGCATTGCAGTCCGAAGGCGGCCCGCTCGTGGCTGCGAATCGCCTCGACGTGCTGAGTTCGAAGAACAGCACGTTTCGTCCCGTCGATGTAGAGTTCGGTTTCGACGGAGCGCTCTACGTTTCCGACTTTTCCAGCCTGATCATCGGCCACGCGCAGCACGCCATGCGCGATCCGCAGTGGAACCACACGCGCGGTCGCATTTGGCGTGTCGTGCACACCGGCAAACCCGTCGTGAAAAACTGGCCGAAGATCGAGGGCGCCGCCACGGCCGATTTGCTGGCGCTGCTTACGCACCCGCAAAACATCGTGCGTCACCACGCACGCATTCAGCTCCGTAAACTCGGCGCCGCCGCGATTCCCGCCGTCGACGCGTGGGTCGCGGCCCATCCCGCCACGCAGCCTCAACTCGACCAGGCCCAACTCGAGGCCTCCTGGATTCTCGCCGCCACCGGCGCGGCCCGCCCCGCGTGGATCGATCAACTCGCTCGCTCCGCCGATCCGCTCATGCGCGCAGCCGCGGCGCAACTCGTCCGCCTGACCGCCGACCGTCTGACCGACGCGGTGGTGCGCCTCACGCAGGCCGCCGCCGATCCGCACCCGCGCGTGCGCATGGCCGCGATCAACGCCGTCGCTCATCTCCGCCCGGCGCGCCCCGAGTTCGACGCGGTTGTCGCGCACCTTCATCCGACCGAGCCCGCCGTGCAGCAAATGCTCACCGATCTCCGCGCCGGCACGAAACCTCAAAAAGGTCGCGCGGTTCCCGTGCTCGAAGTTTCGCCGGCCACGCGAGTGAACCACTGGCTGACCGTCAGCACGACCACGGGCAGCGAGTCGGCGCCCGCCGGAAAAAACGCTGCAAAGCAAAAGGGCAAAGCGCCCGCCGCGCTGGGCGGGACCTATCGGACTTATGTGGACGCAGCCGCGCCCCAGACCGCCGTGCTCAGCGTCAAACACGGTTATCTCGATATCTCCGTCAACGGCGTCCAACTCGCCTCCGCCGACAGCACCTACAGCACGGAACAGCAAGTCGCGTTCGACCTGCAGCCCGGCCTGAATCCCATCGAGATCACCTACCGTCGCCTGCGCAACGCGCCGCCGCCGGTCTTCGTTTACGATCCCTTGGGGCAACCGCTGGCCGGCGCGCGCTTCGCCACCGACGGCGCAGCGCTCAAATCGATGGCCGCCGCCTGGGAAAAAGCGCACGCCGCCGATGCCGACGCCCTGCGCGTGCAGGCCGTCCCGAACCAGATGCAATTCGCGCCGCGCGAGCTCCGCGCCAAAGCCGGCCGCCCGGTGCGCATCGTTTTCGAAAATCCCGACTCCATGCCGCACAACTTCGTGCTGGTGGCCGCCGGGGCCGAGGAAGAGATTGGCCTGCTCGCGGACCAAATGGCCAGCGATCCCACAAGCCTGGCGAAACACTATGTGCCTGCCTCGTCGAAAGTCCTGCACGCAACTCCGCTCGTAAATCCCGCCGCCCGCGCCGAGCTCACCTTCACCGCGCCGGCGCAGCCCGGACGTTACCCGTATCTCTGCACGTTCCCCGGCCACTGGCGCATCATGCGCGGGGTGCTGATCGTGGAGTAGAGCGGATCGTTGAAAAAATGGCGTCTCGCGTCGCGGTCGGGCTACTTCGGTGACGAGACGGTGAGGCGGGTGTTCGCGAGGTCGAAGGTGACCGCGGTGGCGTCGTCGAGGAGGAGGTCGACTTGGGCGGAGCCGGGGGCGTTGCGGAGCTGGCAGCGGGCGGCGGCGGCGCGGGTTTCGGTGGGCGTTTGGTTGGGGAAAAAGATGAAGACGCCGTGGGCGAGCGGGGTGGACGCGTCGGTGCGCGCGAGGGTGTCGGCGGAGATTGCGTTGAGGTGGAAACGTTGTTCGAGGCGGCCAGCGGCGCCGGTGGGGGCGGGGACGTAGCGCGGTATGCCGGACGCGGCGAGGACGACGATGCCGAGGCCGTCGAGGTTGAACCAATGCGAGTGCAGCTCGACGGTTGCGTCGCTCGTGGCGGTGGCGGCGTTGAAGGTGCGTGTGCCGGCGTCGTGCACGAGGGTGCGGGTGCCGGTGTGGCTGGGCCACTTGGGATCGTTGAGGACGCCGAGGGTGCCGAGGTCGAGGAGCGTGGGGCGCGCGGAGCCGGTGAGGCGGAGGAGATCGGCGTAGACGGTGCGGCCGTCGGGGAGGGCGAGAAAGGCGAAGCGTTGCTCGACGGTGCCGCCGGCGCGCGCGAGGACGCCGCTGAGGCCGAGGGCGTCGGTGAGCGGGGCGAGGGAGATCTCGCGGACGACGGGGATTTCGCGCGTGAGGCCGGGCAGGCCGACGTAGCCGATGAGGCCGCGCGGTTCGGGCGAGATCAGTTGGTCGCGGCGGAGCGGGAGAATCTGGCCCATGACCTGCGAGCCCCACGAAAAGGTCGCGATGCTGTCGGTGGTGCGCAGGACGGCGAATTGGCCGGCGGAGAACACGTGGCGGCCGGCGAGCTGGGCGCGTAGTTGAGTTTCCGTGACGGGATCGGGACCCTCGCCGAGCTGGGCCATGAGCGCGTAGGCGTGGGCGGGGAGTTCGAGCGCCATGGCGTCGTCGGAGGCGAGTTTGGTTTCCGACGGGAGATAGACGGAGCCGCGGGGCGTGCGGGCGGCCATGCGCTGCATCGTGGCGAGGTTGGCGCGGAGGAGGGCGGCGGACTGGGCGTCGCGGTAGAGGACGGCGTGGGCGGTGTGGTATTCGAACCAGTCGACGTTGCGACGGAGGCCCCAGTCTTGGCCGTTGGGATAAATCCATGCGCCGTCGGGGAGAGCGAGGCGCTTGAGCGTGGTGTTGATGGCCTCGACGTTAACGTGGAGCGCGGCGGGCGGGGCGTGTCCGCCCCACGTGTAGAGGGGAACCTGCGACGAGAGCAGATAGGTGCAGGCCAGATAGTCGGGGTGCACGCGGTGGTGGTTTTCGAGTGTGTAGTCGTCGTGGAGGTTGGCGCCGGTGAGCCATTCGCGGAGCGGGCGGCCGTCGATGGGATCGGTGCGCGTGAGATCGGCGGCGCGGGCGAACGACGTGGCGATCCAACGCACGGCGGTCTCGCGCCAGAGGGCGTGGCGCGGGTGCGCGGGGAACATGCTGAACGCGAGGGAAACGACTTGGGAGTTCCACGCGTTTTCCTCGGCCTTGGAGTCTTTGCGGAGATTGGTGGGCGGCGTGACGCCGACGAAGCGGTCGGCCTCATCGCAAATCATGCGGGCGGCGAGCCAGCGCTCGGCGGGCGATAGGTCGTCCCAGAAAAGCCAGGACGCTTCGCCAGTGAGCGCGGCCCAGTAGGCAGACTGCCATTGGTCGCGCCACGGTTTGCCGTCGTCGCAGGTTTCGCCACTGGCGCCGTGGGTGCGGAGAAGATAGCGCAACATCGCGAGGGCGCGTTCGCGGGCGAGGGCGGGCGGGAAATCGGTGGGAAACGCGTCGGCGGGCACGAGGCGCACGAGGAGTGCGAGGCCTTTGGCGGTGTGGGCGTTGGGGCGGATGCCGCTCTCGCTGGAGGGCGTGCGACGCAGGAGAGGGAGGAGCGCGCCTCGCGGATCGCGGGACCAGGGGCGGAGTTCGGAGACGAGGTAGCGGGCTTGTTGGATGAGCAGCGGCTCAACTTCGCGCATGAGCGGGCCGCGGTGCTTCGCGGGGGGCTGCGCGGCGGCGGTGCGGAACTCGGCGCCAAGGGATGCGGCGATTTTTTCCGGAGAAGGAATTTGTGCGGTGGCGAGGTTGCCGAGGACCAGGCCGAAGATCGCGGAGAACACGACGCGGCGGCGGACGTTCATGGCGTGGGCGGCCGCGGCATCGGGACGGGCGCGGTGCGCGAGGGCATTGGGGCGTAAGTCGGGGCGGCGAGGCCGCGGACGAGGTCTTTGAGCGCGACGGGTTGGCCGGTTTCGAAGCAGCGGTTGGCGGCCATGCCGACGAGGGCGGAGGCGGCGCCGGCGCGTTCATCGGCGGCGCGGAGATATTTGTCGGCCGCGGGCGAGGGGAGAAAAAGATCTTCGAGCATCACGCGGTCGCCGCCGTGGTGATCGCCGACGCCGGTCCACGGCTCGATTTCGCGGGCGGGGCCGCGGAACGGGAGGACGGTGATGCGCGTGGAGCCCCAGACGGGTTGGCCACCGGGCTTGGGGGCGCCGACGCTGTGTTCGAGGCGGCCGCGGGTGCCGTTGAAGGCGATCGTGTAGCCTTCCCACGCGCTGAAGGCGTTGAGCGAGTAGGTGAGGGTGGCGCCGGTGTCGTAGCGCACGAGGACGTTCATGGTGTCCTCGATGTCGACTTCGGGGCGGAAAATGCAGCGGTCGCGGACGTAGCCGTCGTGGTGCTCGTGGTCGAGGTAGAGGGACTTCAGTTCGGGGTCGCGGGTGAGGTCGACGTAGAAACCGCAACGGGATTTTTCGGCGCAGGTGCGGCAACGCTCGTGGGGACCGGCGAGGCCGAGGCGGCGCGCCATCGCGGGCGTGTAGAACTCGCGTTTACCGGTGGCAAAGACGGATTCGGGCACGGCGCCGAGCCACCAGTTGACGAGGTCGAAGTGGTGCGTGGATTTGTGCACCATGAGGCCGCCGGAATTTTTTTTGTGCGCGTGCCAGCGGCGGAAGTAGTCGGCGCCGTGGGCGGTGTTGAGCATCCAGTGCAGATCGACGGAGAGGACGTCGCCGATCTCGCCGTTCATCAGAAGGTCCTTCACGTGCGTGCACGCGGGGGCGTAGCGGAGGTTGAAGGTGACGCGGCAGGTGCGGCCGGTGCGGGCGCGGGCGTCGACGATGCGCTGGCATTTCTCGGGCGTGGTGGTGAGGGGTTTTTCCGAGATGGCGTCGCATCCGGCGTCCATGGCGCGGACGATGTAGTCGTCGTGCGTGCCGTCGATGGTGGTGACGATCACGAAATCGGGCCGCGTGGTCGCGAGCATTTTCTCGAAGTCGGCGGGGGCGAAAGTGGGGGGCGTGCGACCGGCGAGTTGGCGCGAGCGTTCGCGGGCGAGTTGGAGGCGACCGGGGTTGGCGTCGCAGAGGCCGACGAGTTCGGCGTGGCCGCGGAAATCGGTCTCGATGGCGTTTTGATACATCATGCTGCGCGAGCCGGTGCCGACGATGGCGTAACGGCGGCGGGCCGCGGGAGCGGCGGCGCGGAGGAGCGACGACGGTGAGGCGACCGCGAGACCGAGCCCGAGAGCGGAGGCGTTTTTGAGAAACGTGCGGCGGTCGACGGCGCTCATGGGGTAGGGCGGGCGGGACGAGCAGACGGCGCGGGCAGGTTACGGCGCGGGCGCAGGCGGAGGAGCGACGGATGCGCGGTGGACGAGCTGGGTCGGGATGGTAAGCTCCTGCGGAGTGAGATCCGGATTCTGGAGACGTTGGAGCGCAAACTCGGCCATGTGGCGGCCGAGTTCCTCGGGAAACTCGCGCACGCTGGTGAGCGGCGGATAGAGGACGCTGCCCTGGGTGTCGTTGAAGCCGATGACGCTGATCCGGGTGGGCACCTCGATGTTCAGTTCGCGGAGGGCATCGTAGACGCCGGCGGCGACTTGATCGGAACCGGCGAGGATGGCGGTGAGGTCCTGGGGTTTCGCGAAAATGGATTTGGTGGCGAGGTAGCCGAGTTGGCTGCCGTCGGAGCGGATGTCGACGATGCGCGGGGCGAGGCCGGCGGCCGTCATCGCGCGCTCGTAGCCGATCGAGCAACGGCGGAACCAGGGGAGCAGGAGATTGCCGATGTAGGCGATGGAGCGGTGGCCCTTTGAAATGAGATGCGCGGTCGCATCGGCGGCGCCGGAGATGTCGTCGGAGTAGGCGACGTCGCAATTCTCGGGCTGCCACTCGCCGATGACGTTATTACCGAGGACGGCGTAGGGGAGGCCGCGGGTTTCGAGGGCGGCGAAGAGGTTGGGGAAATTGCTGCCGCCGAGGATGACGGCGCGGGCGTTGGTGCGATTGCTGAGGAGCTGCGGGAGGTGCAGCGCGTCGGGCGGCGTCTCGGGCGCGTAGCGAAACGACATGAAGAGCAGCTCCCAGTTGTGCTGCGTGCAATAGGTCTCGGCGCCGAGGAGGACGCGGGCCTGGAAGGAGTGGAGCACGTCGCGATTCGCGAGGAGGAACGCGAGAACCTTGGACTTGCCCTTGCGTTTCGCCTCGAGGTCGATGCCGAGTTTTTTCGCGGCGAGCAGGACTTGGCGACGGATCGCGGGATCGACGGAGGGATTGCTGGCGACGACGCGGGAAACGGTGGCCGGGCTGACTTTCGCGGCGCGGGCCACATCGTGCAGTTTGGGTTTCTTGGGCATGATCGCGGAGGGCGGTGAGTCGGGGGAGCAACCAGTCAAAGCCGGATCAGCAGCATAAAGGCAACGATGAGCGCGCCGACGAGGCCGACGCCGACGGCGAAGCCCATCAGGTCGGTGCGGTAGGCGCGGAGGAAGGGCACGCCCGCAGCGGCGCGGCGGAGCGAGAGGAGGTTGACCAGAATGAGCAGGCGGCCGGCTTCGGCATGGGCGCGGCGCGCGGCGACGGTGGGCGCGGTGTGGGCGTGGGTGTCGTCGGCAGCGGAGTCGGACGGCGTGTGGAGGCGGTTGAAAAAACCGGCGGTGCGCGCGGGGTCTTCGGGCGGGGTGAGCAGGCTGACGACGATGAGCGCGATGACGCCGACGACGAGGGCGGTGAGGAAAATCGTGGGGTCCCAGTGGTCGAAGCGGCGGCCGGCGACGGCGTAGCCGGTGAAGTTGGCGAGCATCGCGGCGGCGATGCTGGCGACGGCGCCCCAGCGGTTGGCGCGCGGCCAGACGATGCCGCCGATGACGCTGATGCCGACGAACGTGGCCATCGTCTCGGTGAGGAGAAACGTGTAGAGCACACGTTGGATGAGAAAGACGGCGTAGAGCACGGCGCAGGCGACGACGAGGACGCCGCTGATGCGGCCGATGAGCAGACAGCGTTGATCGGAGGCGGCGGGGCGGAGGTATTTGCGGTAAATACCGTTGGTGATCATCGCGCCGGAGTTGACCATGAAGGCGGAGCAGCCGGCCATGTTCGCGGCGAGCAGCGCGGCGATGAGGAGACCGAGTCCGCCGGGAAAAAGCAGGTGGCGGCAGGCGTAGCCGAACGTCTCTTCCGGGTCGCGGAGACCGGTGTCACCAAAGACGCCGCGGGCGATGAGCGTGGCGGTCATGAGACCGACGAGAGCCCAGCCGATGGTGCAGACGCGTTTCACCATGTTGCCGTAGAACTGGCCGACGCGGCAGGCGTTTTCATCTTTGCCGGTGCCGACGGAGGCGATGAGGTGCGGCTGCGCGACGATGCCGACGAGGCCGTTGATGGTGAGGACGACGATGGTCCAGACGCCGATGCCCTCGGGCGCGGCGAGGAGAAATTTATCGGCGCCGAGCGTGGCCTTCATGCCGTCGAAGCCGCCGACGTGATGCCAGCCGAGCGGGATCAGCATGAAGGACAGTGCGATGATCAGGAAACCTTGCACGAGGTCGGTCCACGCGGTGGCGAGCAGGCCGCCGGTGAAACTGTAGAGGACAAACACGCACGTCATGCCGATGATGATGAGGTCCACGGGCAGACCGCCGCCGAGAGCTTGGTCGATGACCTTGGCGGCGCCCTTGAGCATGCTCGCGAGGTTGATCGTGAAAAACAGCAGCGCGAAGACCGTGTAGATCGCGCCCATCCAGCGGCCGTAGCGGTCGTCGAAAACCTCCGACATGGTGGTGCGGCGGAAGCGGCGAAAGAGCGGCGCGAGCAACCAATAGAACGGCGTGACGAAGAGGTTTTTCCACTGATACCAAATGCCGGAGAGCCCCATCGTGTAGACGGCGCCGGCGAGCGAGACGGGCATGCTGGCGTTGGTGCCGGTGCCAAAGCTCTGGCCGATCATGACCCACTTGCTGAATTTGCGGCCGCCGAGGAAAAAGTGGTCGGCGCTTTTGATCTGGCGCGCCGCGACGAAACCGATTGTGACCACCATCACCAGGTAGCCGACGAGCACGACGGTGTCGGCGAGGGTGAGGTGGACGGCGGGCATGCGGCGCGGGTGCCGGTGACGCTACCGGGAGACGGCCTGGGTGGGAAAGCGCTGCGTGAGCTTCGAGGAAGACTCGGAGTCGAGATAGAGAAACGCACTCGGGTGCGTGCGCACGAGCGAGCCGGGGCAGGCGGGGGTGAGCGGGCCTTCGAGCGAAGCGAGCACGGCGTCGGCTTTGCGCAGTTCGGGCACGGAGCAAACCCAGTGCGCGGCGCGCATGAGACCGGAGCAGGTGACAGAGAGCGCTTCGCGCGGGACGTGGCCGAGGGAAGGAAAATGCCCTTCGCGCACCTGTTGCGTGCGGCAGGCGGTGTCGAGTTCGACGCGTTTCACGGTGAGCGGGTCGTTGAAGTCGGCGACATGCGGATCGTTGAACGCGATGTGGCCGTTTTCGCCGATGCCGACGAACGCGAGGTCGAGCGGCGCGGCGAGCAGGAGTTCCCCGTAGCGCGCGGCCTCGGCGTCGGGATCGGGGGCATCGCCGCAGAGGTAGTGCATGGAGCGTGGGCGAACTTTTTCCTCGAAGCGCGTGCGAATCCAAAAGCGGAAGCTGGCGGGATGGTTTGGACCGATGCCGACATATTCGTCGAGGTGGAAGGCGTCGACGCGGTCCCAGGGAAGCTTCATCGCGGCGAGATAGCCCATCAGGGCGAGTTGGGAATTGCCGGTGGCCACGAGGATGCGGGCACAGCCGCGGTCGCGGATGGCGGCGGTGATGAGCTCCGCGGACTTGGCGGCGGCGGCGCGGCCGAGGTCGTCGACGCGGGAAAATACGGAGACGGACAAGGCGGGCGACGCGTCCGTGGCGAGGTTGACGGAGAGCACGCGGCGACAATGGCGCGCGAAAATTTCTCAACGCAAGAAAATTTCTCAAGGGTGAGGAACGTTCCGTTTGAGAGCTGTAACGGAGGTTGCGTGCGGCGCATGGTGTCATAAGACGGCCATGGTGATAGAAAACTTTCTTGACGTGGAGAAACGGCTGGGCGCTCTTTGCCGCCACGTTTTCCCACCCACTGCGGCCTCCGGCTGCGTTTTGCCCGTTACCCAACGATCCGACTCCCCAGTTTTCTCCTGCGCTATGAACACCTACCGACAGTTAGCGATTTCCTCCGCGGCACTGCGTCTGTCTGCATGTCTCGCGTTTACCCTTGTGGCGACAGTGGCGACTGCCCCCGTCGGCTACGCGCAGGCCACGCAAAGCGGCGTGGTGCGCGGCCGGGTGTTCAACGGCGCGACCGGTGAAAACTTGGCCAACGCGGTGGTGACGGTGGCCGGCTCGGCGGCCAGCGCCCTCACGGAGCGCGACGGCACATTTACGCTCGCGCAGGTGCCGGTGGGCGCGGCGACGCTGAAGGTCACGTATCCGGGGCTCGATGACGCGACCGCGACGGTGGCGGTGCCGGCGAACGGCGAGGCGACACAGGACTTCAAACTCACTTCGGCGATCTACACCTTGGAGTCGGTTTCGGTCACGGCCGTGCGCGAGGGCAATGCGGCGGCGATCGCGCGGCAGGAATCCGCGCTCACGGTGGGCAACTCCGTCTCGTCCGATGCCTACGGCAATATCGCGAAAGGCGACATGGGCTCTTTCCTCCAGCGGATGCCGGGCGTGGTCGGCGAATACGGCGGCGCGGCAGTCGACGCGATTTCGGTGCGCGGTCTTTCCCCCGAGTTTACGACGGTCACGATGGACGGCTCCCGCTACGCCGCGGCCAATCCCGACTCTCGCACGCAGATTGTGAGCGGGATCGCGACCGGTTCGATCGAGAGCGTCGAGGTGATCAAGACGCCGACGGCCGACATGGATGCCGAGTCGCTGGGTGGTGTCGTGAATATGCGCACGCGCAGCGGCTTCGATCGCAGCAACCGGGCGATCATCCTGAATGCGTCGGCCTCCTACAACGAGACGATGGGCGAGCATCTCGATGTCTCCGGCAGCGGGCGGAAGTATTTCCCCAATTACTCGGTGGACTACTCGGATGTGTTTCTGGTGTTCGGCCGCAAGCTCGGCGTTTCGCTCACCGGCGGGTATCAGGAAGTGGGCGACGGACTGCAGACGATTCGCTCCACGTTTGCCGGCAACTGGAACTACTCGAGTCCGACGGTCGGGCGCCAGGTGCTCTACGCGGACCAGGAGTATCACCTGAACAAGCGGGTGAATTTCCAGGCGAAGTTTGACTACAAACTGTCGAAGGAGTCTTCGGTTTCCTTCGCGGCGGGCTGGACGCGCTTCGTGAACATCATGGATCAAAACCGCCCGCAATATACCGACAATCTCACGTTCGACGCGGTGAATTCGACGACGGACTTCTGGGTGTTTACCCGTTCGAGCTACCGCTCGCAGCGCGACTTCCGCTACACGCCGAGCGACACGTGGAATTTCAACCTCAACGGCAAAACGGCGGTCGGCGCGGTCAAGCTCGCCTGGGCCGTCACGTATTCCGACTCGTTCCGTCCGCTCGACCGCATGTCGGCCACGGCGCGCAGCAACAACCTCTACTCGTTTACCTACGACCGTCGCACCAACAAGGAATTCCCGACGCTCACCTTCGGGGGCGCGACGCCGCCGCCCACGGACCAGTTTACGAACATGCTCTCGATCGCGCTGACCGGCACCCACGAGGACGCTTCGGACAAGATTGCGAGTGTGAAGCTCGACGCGTCGCGCGACTTTCTGCGGTGGCGTTTCCCGGTGAAGTTCAAGACCGGTTTCCGCGTGCGCCAACAGGACCGCGACCGCGATGCCGATTCGATCACCGGCACACTCGGTGCCGGCAACTACAGCCGTTACCGGAACACGGTGGCCCATGGTTGGATCGATGGCCGCTATCCGGCGACGCCGATCATCGACACGAAGGCCATCTTCCGCGACGTGGGCATCAGCTACCTGCCATCCGGTTTGCCCACGCGGCCCACCGTGCAATTCACGTATAACGCCGCGGCGCTTCCGCTCACTACGGCCAATCTCGACACCTCGGTGACCAACTCGCTGCAAAACGACTATCAGACGCGCGAGACGATTCCGGCGGGCTACGTGCAGAGCGAAGTGAAACTGGCGCCGAAACTTCAAATGACGGCGGGCCTGCGCTTCGAGCAAACGCGCGCTTCGATCACGTCGCGGTTTGAAAACACCCGGGCCACGTCCCCCGAGGCGCGGTTCGGCACGTTCCGCACGGTCGAGTCGGACTACGTCGATTGGTTCCCGAATCTCCAATTCCGCTATGAGCCCATCAAGCGGTTCACCGTTCGCGCGAACTATTCCACGACGATCGGACGCCCGAGAATCTCGGATCTCGTCGGCCGTTTTTCGATCAACGATCTCGGGCAAACCGTCAGCTTCTCCAATCCTTCGCTGAAGCCGCAGATTTCGAGCAACTACGACGTGAGCCTCGAATACTACTTCAAGCCGGTCGGCGTGATTTCGGTCGGCGCGTTCCGCAAAGATATCAAAAACTACGTCACGGCGACGTCGTTCCGGATCACCGGTAATGAATTCGGTCTCGACCTGAGCGACTACGTGGGCTGGCAGGGCAACAGCCGCATCAACTCCGGCAACGCGAAGGTGCAGGGCATGGAGTTCAACTATTCGCAGCAGCTGAGTTTCCTGCCGGGGCTGGCGCGTGGCTTTGGCGTGATGGCCAACTGGACCGTGTTGAACAGCGCGGGCGACTACAACGGTGTGGTCACGACGCCGCTGCCCTTCGCGAACAACCTCACCGGCATGCGCCCTCGCTCGGGCAATGCGGGCCTCACTTACAACTACAGCCGCTGGGATCTCCGCGTGATGTGGAACTACTCCGATACCTATCTCTCCTCGCTCAACACCGGCGACCCCTCGAGTTCGGAGTTCATCGGCCGCCGCGGGCAGTATGATTTCTTCGCGCGCTACAAGGTCACGAAGACGATCAACGTCTTCCTCGATGTGATTAACCTGACCGAAGAAAATCGCGGACGTTACGCCGGTCTCTATCGGCCCGACCGCCGGGCGCAGACCAATCTGTTCCCCCGCTCGATTTCGGCGGGCATCCAGGCGCGCTTCTGAGCGTGAGTGCGGCGATGGGAAACGTGCGGCGGTGGTGGCGGAGCGCGGCGGCGCTCGTGCTGTTAACGCCGGCTCTGGCGCAGACGGTGCCGGCGGAGCGGCCGCGCAACCGCCCGCCCTCGATGCTCACGGGGCGCGCGCAGTGGGAAAAAGGCGCGGACATGCTGAAAGCCATGAACGTGCCGCCGGCGCCGCCGCTTTCGCCCGAGGAGGCGTTGAAGACCTTTCGCGTTGCACCCGGATTCCGCCTCGAACTCGTCGCCGCCGAGCCGATGGTGCAGAACCCGGTTTCGTTTGAATTCGATCCGGCCGGGCGCATTTGGGTCGTGGAATATCAGGGCTACATGCGCGACATCAAG
>CALRZR010000034.1:0-43123 GCA_943372705.1 Opitutus sp. GAS368
TGGCGAATCAGGGAACACCACCTCGGACACCGGGCCGGCGAGCATCACCTACACGGCTCAAGCGGTCGACTCATCCGGTGCGACTTCGTCGACGATCAGCCACACCGTAACAATCGCGGCGGCGAATTCCGCGCCGACGATTTCGTGGATCAGTTCACCGTCCAGTGCAGCGTCCGGCGGCTCGTATACGATCACGGCGCGAGGACATGACTCGGACGGTAACCTCAGCCAGGTGAATGTGTGGAAGAATGGCCAGGGCTTCGCGTTTGCGGGTGGCGGCAACGGCACCGATGGCGACTCGGGCAACACCACGTCGGACACCGGGCCAGCGAGCATCACCTACACGGCTCAAGCGGTCGACTCATCCGGTGCGACTTCGTCGACGATCAGCCACACCGTAACCATCGCCGCCGCGAATTCCGCGCCGACGATTTCGTGGATCAGTTCACCGGCCAGTGCGGCGTCCGGTAGCTCCTATACGATCACCGCGCGAGGGCACGACGCCGACGGCAACCTCACTCAGGTGAATGTCTGGAAGAATGGCCAAGGCTTCGCGTTCGCGGGAGGCGGTAATGGCACCGACGGCGATTCCGGAAACATCACGTCGGACACCGGACCGGCGAGTGTCACCTACACGGCTCAAGCGGTCGACTCGTCCGGTGCGACTTCGTCGACGATCAGCCACACCGTAACCATCGCGGCGGCGAATTCCGCGCCGACGATTTCGTGGATCAGTTCACCGGCCAGTGCGGCGTCGGGCAGCTCCTACACGATTACCGCGCGAGGACACGATGCCGACGGCAACCTCACTCAGGTGAATGTGTGGAAGAACGGACAGGGCTTCGCGTTTGCTGGAGGAGGCAACGGCACCGATGGCGACTCGGGCAACACCACGTCCGACACAGGTCCGGCTTCGATCACTTACACCGCCCAGGCGGTCGATTCGAATGGCGCCACCTCGTCGACCATCACTCACACGGTGAATGTCAGTGCGGCGAACACCGCGCCCACCATCGCGTGGACCAGCACGCCGGGCACGGTGGGAAGCGGACAGAGCTATTCGGTCACGGCGCGCGGTCACGATGCCGACGGCAATCTGACGCAGGTAAACGTTTGGAAGGCCGGTGTGGCGTTCGCTTTCGCCGGAGGCGGAAACGGAACGGATGGGGATTCCGGCAACACGACGTCGGATGGCGGCCCGGCTTCGATCACCTACACGGCCCAGGCGGTCGACGCGAGTGGAGCTGTGTCGGCAACCATTTCACAGACGGTGACCGTGACGGCGGCGAACAGCGCGCCGACCATTGTCTGGACGAGTTCCCCCGGCTCCGTTCCCAGCGGCCAGAACTACACGGTTTCCGCTCGGGGCCATGATGCCGATGGGAATCTCAGCCAGGTCAACGTCTGGAAGAACGGCTCGGCGTTCGCTTTCGCGGGCGGTGGCAACGGCACCGATGGCGACTCCGGCAACACCACCTCCGACACCGGACCGGCGACGGTGACGTTTACCGCCAACGCGGTTGACGCCAACGGCGCCACTTCGGGCACGATCACGCATACGGTCACGGTCGCGGCGCCGCTCGCGGTTTCCGCCTCAATCACGGCGAGTCCGGCGACCGCCACCGCTCCCGGTGCAACCACCATCTCATGGACCAGCAGCAACGCCGCTTCGGTTCAGGTGAGTGGTAGTGGACTGAACAGCACCGCCACGAGCGGATCGCAGACTCTCTCCGGTTTATCGGCGGGGACCTACACCTTTACGATCACGGCGCAGGGCAACGGTGGCCCGGTCACCCAGTCCGCCACTTTGGTGGTGAGTGCTCCGGCGGCGGTCACCGCTGCCATCAGCGCCTCGCCGACGTCGGCAACCGCCCCGGCGTCATCGACCATCACCTGGTCGACGGCGAATGCGACGGCGGTGTCCGTGACCGGAAGCGGCCTGAACAGTTCGGCGGCGAGTGGCAGCCAGATCGTTTCCGGACTCTCCGCCGGAAGTTACGATTACGTGATCACGGCTCAGGGGCCCGGTGGGCCCGTAACGCAAACCGCGACGGTGAACGTTTCCGCGGCGGCGGTGGTGACCGCCTCGATTTCGGCGAATCCGTCATCGGGCACGGAACCGGGGACGACGCTGATTTCGTGGACGACGGCCAACGCCACGGCCGTGGCCGTCTCCGGACCCGGACTCAGCAGCGTTGCGGTGAGCGGGACTCAATCCATCGGGGGCCTCGTCGCGGGCACGCATACCTTCACGATCACGGCCCAGGGGCCGGGCGGACCTGTCACGCAATCGGCCACCGTCACGATCAACGCGGCGCCGGCGGCGATCACTGGATCAATCAGCGCGACGCCCGACAATGGAACCGCACCCGGCGCGACATCCATTGCGTGGAGCACGGCCAATGCGACGTCCGTGTCCGTCAACGGACCGGGATTGGCCAGCGCTGCTCCCAGTGGAACTCAGAACATCGGCGGCCTCGCGGCCGGCACCTACACCTACACGCTGACCGCGCAGGGGGTTGGCGGACCGATCACCCGCACGGTGACGGTGACGATTTCACCCGGGGCTTCGGTCTCGGGAGCAATCAGCGTCACGCCGACCAGCATGAATGCGGGCGGCACCGCCACGCTTACTTGGTCGACCGCCAACGCGACATCCGTGCGCGTAACCGGCTTCGGGATTACCGGCAGTCCCTACGAAAATTCTGCAAATCTCACGGTGAACGTCGGCGGACTTCCGGTTGGTCAGTCGACCTGGACGCTGATCGCGGATGGCGCGGGTGGGCCGGTCACGCGGACTGCGACCATCACGGTGAACAGCATCGATGGACTGGCCGGTTCACTGACGGTGTCACCGACCGTCATCTACTCGAACCAGTCCGCGACGCTGGCCTGGACTTCGTCCGGCGCGAATTTCCGCTGGGTGCACGGGTTTCAACCGGGCTACAACGGCGTGTCGGTCTATCCCGCGGCGGTGAGCGGCTCCAGCACGGTCACGGGGCTCGCACCCGGCGAATACAGCTTTGTCTTCGAATACGGTCCGGGCGCCTTCAGTGCGACGCGCGGCAGCTACGCCTACCTCACGGTTCTTGGCGTGAATCGGACCGTGGTGGCGACGGCGGCTCCGGTCGGGACCGGCTCGGTCACCGGCGGAGGCACGTTTGCGGAGGGTTCCTCCGTCACCCTGTCGGCGACGCCGGATGGGACTCACGTCTTCACGGGCTGGTCCGGGGATCTGACCGGATCGACGAATCCGCTGACCTTTACCGTTGGCGCACAGAACTACTCCGTCACGGCGAACTTTGCGCTGCGTTCGTATGCGGTCATGGCAGCGGCGGCTCCGCTCGGAGCCGGCAGCGTCATTGGGTCGGGCACCTACACGGTCGGTGCCACGGCTACGCTGGCCGCCACCGCGGATGCGACTCACACCTTCACCGGCTGGACCGGAGACATTTCCAGTTCCGCGAACCCGCTGACGTTTGTCGTCAACGGCAATACCTCCGTTGCCGCCAATTTTGCCTCGTCCAATTTTGCACTGACGACAGCGGCTTCGCCCGGCGGCGGTGTGACGCCGGGAGGCACCTATCCGGCGGGAACGGTTGTAACCGTTACGGCCACGCCGGACGCGACGCACCGCTTCGCCAACTGGAGCGGTGACGGGAGCGGCGCGTCGGCGACCACCGCCGTAACGATGGACCGGGCGAAGTTCCTGCAGGCCAATTTCGTCGGCAAGACGGCGCAGACCATTTCGTTTGATCCGCCGGGCGATCACGGGATCGCGTCGCCGCCGTTTTCACTCACGGCCAGCGCCTCCTCCGGACTCCCGGTGAGTTTCTCGCTGGTCGGCGGTCCGGCGATTTTGACCGGTTCCACCTTGGAATTGACCGGCGCCGGTCCCGTCACGGTCACGGCCAGTCAGGGTGGCGACGGCTTCTTTCTGCCCGCTCCGACCGTGAGCCAGACCTTTAACGTCATCGCCGCCGCGACCCTCAAGTATCGCGGCCAGGCGCGGACCATTCTCAACGCGGACTCCGACCGCCATGCCCCGCCGTTCGTTCTCGAAAGGCCCTGAACCAATCCATCTATGAAGAAAATCCTCTGCAGTCTGTTCGTGCTTGTGCGCGCGTTTGCCGCCGAGCCGTCACCACTCGATCAAGCCGTCGGTCCGCTGCGCTTCGAAAAGGCTCCGCTGCCCGCCGCCCTCCGCACGCTGAGTCGGGCGGTCAAAGTCACCCTCCAGGCGGAGCCGGAATTGGTCGGCGATGTCACCGTCGATTTTCCCGGCGGCACGTTGCGCAACGCCCTCGCCACGATGGTTGAACCCGCCGGGCTCCATTTCGAGGAGACGCCGGGCGGCATCATGGTCCGCCAGCGGCGCACGGTGCTCTATTCGATCGACTATCCGCAGTTGACCCGGAGCGGATCGGGCAGCGCCTCCATCACCCTCGGGGGCGCGAGCAATGGCGGGACGGGAAACTACACTGCGGGAACGACGACCTCGCATCCGGTGAACGGTGGGACGGCGAACACCGGTTCGGATGCGACCCAGGTTTCGATTTCGCAGGAGAATCAGAACACGTTTTGGACGACGCTGGAGACGGAATTGAAGGGCATGACCCGGGAGGGAGACAGTCTGGTGCTCAACCGCTTCAGCGGGGTGGCGCAGATCACCGCTCCGGTGAGGCGCCACGAGACGATCCGCGCGTTCATCGAATTGGTGAACCGGCGCATCACCCAGCAGGTGGAAATCGAGGCGCGCTTGGTGGAGGTCACGCTGCGCGACGAACAGAAGCTCGGCATCGATTGGGATCTGGCGGCCACAACACTGGAGGGCGTGCGGGTGCAGGCGCGGGCGCCCCTCGATGTTGCGGGTGTCGGCGGCACCGTGCTGAGCGCCGGTTCCTTCGCCGCCACCCTCGGTTCCGGTCGCACGACGGCGGTGATTCAGGCGCTGAAGCAGCAGGGCGAGGTCACGACGGTTGCGCAGCCGCGGCTCCGCGCCCTCAACAATCAGACCGCCTTCATCAAGGTTGGGGAGGACCGGCCGTTTTTCCGGCTGCAGCAGACGACGACGCTTCAGCAGCCCGGCGCCGCCACCACCTACAGCCAGACCCAGGAGAATTTCGCGGTCTCGACGATCACTATCGGCACGATTCTCGCCGTGACCCCGCAGGTCGACAACGACGGGGTTGTCACGCTCGACGTGCTTCCGGCCATCACGCGGCTGCAGGCCATCGTCACGAGTCCGGACGGCAAGCAGACCGCACCGGTCACGGAGGTGAAGCAGGCGTCCACCATCGTGCGGCTGAAGGACGGGGAAACCGCCGTGATCGGAGGATTGATTTCCGAGGAGAAGGGCAGCGCCACGCGGGCCGTGCCGATTCTCGGCGCGGTGCCGATTTTGGGTCAGGCGTTCCGCACGAAGGGCGTCCTGCACAATCGCACCGAGCTGGTGATCTTCCTCACTCCGCGACTCGTCCGCTGATGCGCCACCTGCTCAAATCATTCCGGGCGCATCCGCTGCCGCTCGCCTCGCGGGCGGACAGCGGCGGTGACGCGACCAAAACGCTTGATGCCATCCTCCGGGCGGCGATTCGCGACGGTGCGAGCGACGTCCACTTCGAGCCGAAGGAATCCGGACTGCTGGTGCGCTTCCGTTTGGACGGGGAAATGCGCGACCACACGAGCGTGCCGCTCGCACAGCGCGATGCGCTGCTGGCACGGGGCAAGATTTTCGGCGGCATGGACATCACGGAGAAGCGGCTGCCGCAGGACGGGCGCGCGGTGCTTTCCGACGGTGGCCGGCGGTTTCATCTGCGTCTGAGCACGCTCCCGACGGTCTACGGGGAAAATCTGGTCGTGCGTTTGCTCGATCAGTCGATGCCGGCGCAGTCGCTGGCGGATCTCGGGTTCACCGCCCGGCAGGCGGCGGCATTCGACGGTGCGCTGAACGGTCCCGCGGGACTGGTCCTGCTGACGGGGCCGACCGGATCGGGCAAGACGACGACGCTCCACTCCGCGCTCCATGCTTTGGATTATCGCGGGCGGGTGATTCACACGCTGGAGGATCCGGTCGAGTATGAATTTCCGGCGATCCGGCAGACGGAAATCCGGGAACGGATCGGTCTGACGTTTGCGGCGTCGCTGCGGGCGCTGTTGCGGCAGAACCCCGATGTGATGCTCGTGGGCGAAACCCGCGACGGCGAGACGGCGCAGCTCGCGATCCGCGGAGCGCTGACCGGCCACCTGATTCTGTCGACGCTGCACACGAACGACGCCCTGGAGGCGGTTCCCCGTCTGCGCGACCTTGGCGTCCCGAGTTTTCTGATTGCGGCTTCGCTGCGGCTGCTGGCGGCCCAACGTCTCGTGCGGCGGATCTGTCCGGAGTGTCGCGTGCCGCATCCCGAGGGCGAGCGGCTGCGGCAGCTTCATGCCCAGCCGGAGGGACGTTTCTACAGTCCCGTCGGCTGCGCCGCCTGCCACGGCCGGGGTTTTCGCGGCCGGCTCGCCATTTTCGAAATCATCCCGACCCAGAATCTCCTGCCGCTCATCGCGGCCGACGCGCCGCTGGCGGAACTGACCGCGCTGCGCGAACGCGAGGGTCACCAGACGCTGTGGGACCACGGCGTCGGGGCGGCGGCGGCCGGGCTCACGACCGTCGAGGAGGTCGCGCGCGTTCTCTGAAAATTTTCCGGGCTATGCGGCCGCGGCCCCCAACCAAAACAACATCCATCATGAAAAAACGTCTGATCTCACATCGTCTCACCCGGGGCTACTCCCTGCTCGAACTCGTTCTCGTCATCGCGATTGTCGCGGTGCTCGTTGGTCTCCTTCTGCCGAAGGGCTTCGATGCCCTCCGCACCGCGCGAATCCAGCAGGTGCAGAAAACCGTCGATACGCTCAAGACCGCCATCGTCAGCTATCTCTCGCTGGCGGGCGGCAACGGCAGCCTCCCGCGCACGGAGGGGACCGGCATTCCCACCTCGGGCGCCGCATTGACGGGCGCCACGGATACCGCGAAGGGCAACGCCACCCGGCTCGATACCGTGCTGCTCGCCACCGGTGTTTTGGAGCGTCCGATCGCGCTCCGCATGGGCACCCAGTCCTATGTGTCGACCGGCAGCGGCAATGAAATCACGTGGAGCCAGTCATCGCTGGCCTTCGTGATGACGCCCGATGCGGTGCCACAGCGCAGCTGGTCGCTCGTCACGCGGGTGGAGACCCGCACTGCCAATCCCGCGCTCGCACCTTCGGCCGCGTTGGGCGCCAACTTCCGGCTGGATGGCACGACCAATCTGAACGCCAACAGCGTGGTCGCGTATCTCGTGATACCGGCGTGCCCGTCGCGCGACGCCCTCGAACTTGCCACTGCGATGAACGGGACGCAGCTCGCCCCCATCGACGGCGCCGCGTGCGACACCGGCGTCGTGGCCTATGCAGCACCCGCCAACGGAGTCACCGATGTCTACATTTACCTCACGGCCATCTGACCCCGCCGTTGCGCTGCTGTGGGGCGACCGTTGGTGGATCAGCGGTCGCTCCGAGCCTGTCGTCTTCGGTCCGATGATGCGCGCGGCGGATGCGCTGCGGGCGGTCTTCGCCGGGGACGAAAGGCCGTCGCGCCTGCGGATTCTCTACCAGCCCGCTTTTCTGACGAGCGTGCCGGTGCACTGTCCCAACAGTTCCAAATCAACCGTGCGCGCCGCGTTGCAGGACGAACATCCCTCGCTGGCGAACGTGGCGTGTGCGTGGGGGCACGAGCCCATCTTCGGCGGCGCCACGCTGCTCCACTGTGAAACCGAGCCGGAGCTTTTCCTGCTGGTGCGCAGCCTGGAGGATTCCGGCGTGACGGTCGAAGGCGCGTGGCCCCTTGCATCCGTGCTCAACCTCATGCCGGAGGACTGGCCCGAGACGGGCGCCCTGACGGTGGCCATTGCCGCGGCGCATCGTGCGATGGTGTTTCAGCACCGGCCGGATGGGACGCGGGTGGTTTACAGCGCGACGGGCGAAGAGTCCGGCGCGCTGCTCGCCGCCACCGTGCAGGAGGCGTTCGAGCGGGACGATACCACGCTTTACGTCGTGGCACTGGATGAAGCCGCGCTGCGGCTGTCCGCCCAGGTCGCCCAGCTCGAACGGCCCGGTCGCACCGATCTCGGCTGGGACGATGTGGTGCGCGCCGCCGGCACGCTGTCCCTGCGCCAGCCCAACCAGCTGCTTCCCGTGCTGGCCCGGATTGGGGCGAATCGCGTCGTCACCGGCGTTGCGGTGGCGGCCCTCGTTGCCTCGGGCGTTCTGGGTGTGCAGGTCGCGCGCGGTCAGATCGCCGAACGACAGACGGCGGCCCGCCGCATCGAGGAGACGAAGGCGCTTCGGGCGGAGGTCGCCCAGCTGCGGAACCGTGAGACCGAGGTGAACGAGCTGCAGGCCGAGGCCAGCGCACTGACGCCAAGCCGGGCCGCCGGGGCCGCGCTCCTGCGCGCGATCTCCCGCAGCCTCCCGCCGCAGATCGTGCTCACGAACCTCCGGGCGGATCGCGAGGGTTTCGCGGTGACGGGCGGCGTGTGGGGTTCCGGCCTCAGCGAAAAGGACTGGAAGGCGTGGATCGATTCGCTCCAACCCCCGGGCGGTCCGTGGCAACTCACCGGCTCCGTGGCCGGAATGCCCACGGCCGACTTCGCCCTGAAGGGAGTGTGGCGATGAACCCGCTCTTCCAGGTCTCCAACGGTCGCTGGCGCTCCTGCACGCTCAGTCTGTTCGTCCTCACCATCCTGGTCGGCGTCCGCTTCAACGGGCTGCCGGCGGTGCTGCGGCCGGATGCCGAGTGGCAGGCGCTGGCCGCCGAGAAAGTGCGGCTGGCCGCCTTCACGGCGGAACGGGTCGATGCGCTCCGGAGTGAACTCGCGCAGGCGCGGCGTCGAGGCGTGTCGCCGGGCGACCCGGTTCCGGCGGGATGGCGATCCGAGACGGTGCCCGCCGCAGCCGGCGGCGCCGTCCGGGTCCGCTTCATCCATGCGGGTGGCGCCGTCCGCTGGAGCGAACTCCTCGCGTTCGTCGCTGAACTCGAGGAACGCGGCGGCCTGGTATCCCTGGATATCCGGTCGCGCGGCACGCGGCGGAAGCGCGAGATCGATCGCGTCGAAGCCGTCGCCATGGGCGCTCCGGGAACCACGCGCCGGCCAGCCGGCGCGACGTTCCCGGGCGCAGAGGTGCCGGATCTGCCCCGCAAGGTCGGGCCCGGCCCCTCGCTCCGCCTTCCGTCCGCCTTCACCGGACGGCTGCGCCTCCCGGTTCCGGCTACCGGTGCGGCCTCCGCTCCGTTCCGTCCCGACCCTGCGGGGTGGGCCGGCGTCCGTTCACCCCTCGTTTAGGCAACCGCTTGTAATCCTCCTCTCATGATCACCCTCAGTCTGCAACTGCCCGAAACCGTCGCGGCCGAATTCTACCAGGCCGCCGACCAATTGAATCAACGCTACGGCGAAGCCTCGCCTCCGGCCGGCAAGCCGAAGCCCCTGGTCGATGCGAAGACGCTCATGGCGTTCGCCCTGGCGCGCCACGATTCCGAGGACGTGTGCGCCCAGTTCGATTTCGCGCTGCGTCTCGTCCGCGGCTCCGCCGAGCCGCCGTTCAATCCCGTTATCAAATGACTTTGGCGGATTTCCGCCGTGGTGCCCGTCGCCGCCCCGCACCCTTCAAGTGGTCGGCAAAGAAATGAAATCACATGGCTATCAGAACCAGACCCAATGACACGGCCACGCTTCCGCCGGAAAAGGAAGGCCCCCTGCAGTTCCGCAACAACCCGGAAATCCAAAAACGTCTCGATGCCTTCAAGACGGCGAACGCGAGCGATGCGGCGTATTACACGCGCGTCGTCAGCGAGGCGCCGGGCCGCGCCGTCGACATGCTCCTCTACAAGGACATGCAGCGGCACGAGTCCGACATGCGTCTCGTGGAGAAGCAGCTGCCGCAGGCGAAGGCCTTCTACGAGGCCCAGCCGGCGGAGGTGAAGGCGCGGATCGACGAGCGGATCGAAGGCACGAATCCCTACTACAAGGACAAGGCCTTTGTCGGCGAGGTGCTCCGGGAAATGAACCGGAAGAACCGTCAGCTCCTCACCGCGCCGAAGACCGGCATGGCGATGTCGGCCGGCTGATCGATGTCCGTCGATCCGTCCACGCGTCGTCACCTAGACGACCATCTGGGTCAGGCGGAGTTCGCGCTCAAGGTGGCGGCGAACTTCGAGTGCCTCAAGGGCACGCCGGCGCACGATGCCGTGCGCCTGGCCCTGACCCAGGTGGCGGGGGCGCGGAACTGGGTGCACGAATCGCTCACGGTCGAACGCGCGGCCGTGAAAACGGAATTTCCGCAAATGGGCCAGGGGCTGCCGCTGACGCGCGCCGAACGCATGGGCTACCGCTGGCCATGATCACCGCAGAACGGGATTGATGATCGCCTCCCAAAAAACATGACCTTGGACCCCATCTCCATGCCGTCCGCGAAGCCTACCTCCGCCTCAAACTACGACGGGTTGGTCGCGGATCTGAGCCGGCTGCTGGAGGACGCGCGTCGCGTCTCCGCACGTGCCGTGAACACCGTGATGACGGCGACCTACTGGGAATTCGGTCGGCGCATCGTTGAATTCGAGCAGGGTGGCGAAAAGCGCGCGGGGTATGGCGAGGAAATCGTGGCCCGGCTTGCCGCTGATTTGACCGCCAGGTTCGGCCGTGGGTTTGGCGCGGTGAATCTCAGCCAGATGAAGCGCTTCTACCTCCTCTGGCCGAACCACCCGATTCTTCAGACACCGTCTGAAAAATCGTCCGGCGAGATTATTCAGACGGTGTCTGAAATATCTCCCGCGCAACCGCGTTTCCCTCTGCCTTGGTCACACTACGTGCGGCTGATGGCGGTGAAAAACGATGCCGCCCGGCGCTTCTACGAGACGGAGGCCCTGCGTGGCGGTTGGTCCGTGCGGCAGCTCGATCGGCAGATCGCCACCGTGTTCTACGAGCGCACCGCGCTGTCGCGCGACAAAGCCGCGATGCTCACCAAGGCGGTGAAGCCGCGGCCCGAGGACCGGGTCAGCGCCGAGGAGGAAGTAAAGGATCCCCTCGTCCTCGAATTCCTCAATCTGAAGGACGAATACTCCGAGTCGGATCTGGAGGAGGCGCTGCTGCGCCATCTCGAAAAGTTCCTGCTCGAACTCGGCGGCGACTTTGCGTTCGTCGGACGGCAGCGCCGGCTGCGAATCGGCGACCAATGGTATCGCGTCGACCTGCTGTTTTTTCATCGGAAGTTGAAAGCCCTCGTGGTTATCGACCTCAAGGTGGGTAGGCTGACTCATGCCGATGCCGGGCAGATGCACATGTATCTGAATTACGCGCGTCAGCATTGGATGCGGGAGGGTGAGAATCCGCCGGTGGGATTGATCCTCTGCTCCGAGCCCGATGATGCGTTGGCCAAGTATGCCCTGGAGGGATTGCCGAACAAGGTGTTGGCGAGGGAATACAAGCTGGCGCTGCCGGCGGAGAAGGCTCTGGCCGCGGAACTCGAAAAGACCCGGCTGATGATCGAGCGGAAGGCGCGCTAGTCCTTACGCAGCCGCGTCACTGGGCGAAGGAGTGGCTCTCGCACGCGTGGTCCGAGTGTGCCACGCCCGTCAAGGTTGTCCGCGCTGCGCACGGCTCCACCTTTCCCGCCGGCGGCCTTCCCCTTCGTGGGGAGCGCGGCGCTCCCCACTCAGCGGCCTTGGCGGTGACTGGGCGTGCCCCACGGAACCAGCGCGCGGAGCGCGCCACGACAATCGGACAATACCGTCCGACCGGGGCGCACCGGCGCCATTTCCTCCATGCACACGCCACAATCATCCGAGTCGTCGGCCGACACGGCACGCCAGGCCGATCAACTATACGCGCCCACGGGCAAACGCATCGTTGCCAGCAAGGATTGGATTCCCGGGAACGCCTTGATCCAAAGCGCCAGCCGGCTGCCGGACGGCTCACTTGAAATCGAATGGGCCGGCGAAACCAAACTCTGCTGGGACGGACAATACACTGAACACGACGGCGAACGTCGGATCTTCCTCGACGAGGACGCCAACGAGTGGGCCGAGCATCGGCTGGTGTTGGGAAGCGAAAAGCCAATGGACGGACACGATTCGACGGCCACGGCCGCAAGCAGGCCTGCGTCAGACAGTGCCACCACAGACGGGGCGGATGTTTCCAGAAATCACGACGTCACGACGGACCGACACACACTCGCCAAACGCGCCTTACATGCGGCATATGGTGAGTTTGACGGCCCGGAGGATCGCGTGACCGATCTGCTCTCCGACCTGCGGCATTTCTGCGACAGGCTGGGCATGGATTTCGCCCAACTCGACCGGGTCGCCTACCGGCGCTATGCAGACGAAAAGGCCCCAATGCTTGGAGCGTCGCCTCATGTCACCTTGGCAAACCTTGACGGCGAACACCCGAGCGCGCGGGAAAGGCTGCTGCAGCTGTGGCGGCTTCATCCGGAGGCCGAAGTCGACCTCTGTTCCGAGGAAGATGCCAATGGCGGAATCGTCCGCCTGACGGACAAGTCCGGCGATGATATCGATGAGTTTCGATTCGCCAGCGCGGAGGACGCTGACCGTGCGGTCGACTACGCGCTTCAGGAGATGCAATCGCAACCGGGCCAGCATCTGCGGAACGGTTGATGGATGCGAAGGCGCAGTAGCCATCGCACTGCCGCGCAGTCGCGCGTGGGGAGAAACTTTTCCGCCCCGCCTGTTTTCCCAGCGTGCCACGCCGGTCAAGGTAGTCCGCGCTGCGCGCGGCTCCACCTTTCCGGGCGGGCGCTTCCCCCTCGTCGCTGGCGCTCCTCGGCGCTTCCGCCCGTGACTCGGCGTGCCCCGGGAAAGCCGGGCGCGGTTGCACCGCCGACCTCCCGGAAGGGTTCCGGGAAAGCGCACTGCATCCGCCGCCCGATTAACCATGAGGATCTATGAAGCCAGCATCGCCTACAGCATCGTGCAACTGGGTGACGTGACTGCACTCAACGCGCCGGAGAAAATCGCGGAATACCTCCGGGACGCCTACGCCAAAAACCCCTGCCAGGAAAGCCTGTGGGTCGTCTGCCTCGACCGAAAGAACAAGCCGATCAGCCGCACGATGGTCACACTGGGCACACTGACCTGTGCGCTCGCGCATCCGCGCGAGGTGTTCAAGATTGCGATTCTCGCTTCCGCGGCGGCGATTGTGGTTTCGCACAACCATCCCAGCGGGGACCCCGCGCCAAGCGCCCAGGATGTTCAGCTGACACGGCAGCTGCGTGAGGCGGCGAAGATCATCGGCATCGACCTGATTGACCACGTGATTGTCGGCACCGCGGAGGACGATCCGCTGAAGGTCGGTCACTACTCGTTCCGCAACGCGGGAATCCTGTGAACATGAACCATCAAATTCATCCCACCATGAATCTCTACACCGTCATCGTCTACGTGCTGCCGGCTGGCGCCCATCAGGTTGAGGAGATCGAGGCCGAAAACGCCACGGCGGCTGTCGTTAAACTCAGGGAGCGGATGCTGCTCACCCGCGAAGAGTGCGAAGTTGTCGCCGTCGCCTGCGGGCGGGTGCTGTTCGAATGCGTCGACGCGAAGGAGGTCGCGCTGGCGCCGTATTGCAGCCCCGAGTTGCCTTGAGATGCAGTCACCGTGCAAGGCAGCAACACACCGCTACCGCGGAGCTCGGGACAGGCTCGGCGGCTCGTAGTGGATTCTCGCGTGCTAAGCCTCAACTCGGGGTGGGATGTGGTCCGTCAACGCTGCGAATCTTAGCCACGATGTCGCGCATTCCCCGCGGGCTTCAAACGCTGGTGGGTTGGTCGCATTGACCGCACACCGTTAATGCGAATACCTCTTCTTGCATGGCCCAGATTCCGGAACGCTTTTCCCGCCGGTGGTTTGTTCTCTCCGAACTAAAAGGCGGTGGTCAGTCGGAGACCTTCCGAGTGCGAGAACAGAATACCGCGCAAACGCTCGGTGTGCTCAAGCTGCCGAAAAACCTCGATGCAGTCGGGGTTGCGCGGTTCCGCCGTGAGGTGGAGATTCTCACGGCGATTCAGCATCCGGCCATCGTGCGTTTGCTGGATTGGAGCATTGATCCGAGCAGTCTCGGCTACGTAAGTCCGTGCGGGATTCCATTGGACGAATTTTGGGAGGGACTCGCACCCAAGTATGGTGCGAGCGAAAAATACGACGCGGCTTACCGTTGGGTGCGCCAGCTGGCGGAAGGTTTGGCGGTGCTGCACGCGAAGAACGTCGTGCACCGCGACATCAAGCCGCAGAACATCATCACGCTGGTCGAAAACGATGCCCTGCAGCCGGTGCTCATAGATTTCGGGCTGGCCATTCGGCCGGAGGACGAACGCCTCTCGCTTCAGGATGGCCGAGCGGCTGCCAACAAATTCGCGGCTCCGCCCGCCGCCTACTACGGCACGGAGCAGCCAACTCCCAGGTGGGACTGCCTTGGGCTGGCGTGGATTTTCGGTTATCTGGTCAGCGCCGGGGAGCCGAAGTATGCGCGCTACCACTGGCAGTTCCACGCGATGGTAGAGGAAGACCGGGCAACTCAGGTTCGCGCGTTGCTCGCCGCGTGTTCGCACCCAGATACGGCGCCGAAGGACGCAAACGCTTTCATCGAACTGCTGGTGCGGCTGAGGCTCGACGGTGGAAAGTCGAGCGAGGCGATGGCGCCGAATTTTGCAGCCGCCGAAAAGGGCTATGCCGAAGGCCAGGCACGGCGCGCGCTTGAACTGGCGGCGGAGCGTGAGCTCGCCGACACCAGCATCGAACTCCTGCAGGGTTTCTTCGACGATGTCCGGCGCCAGTTGAATCAGAAGAGTGCGGCCAACCGCTCTCTGCCGATCACATTAAATCACTACCATGCCAACGCTGAGACACCGCGAATTCCGATCCGCGAACTCATGCGGCAGGCCCAGAAGAACGTAAACGCGTGTTTCTTTTCCTGCACGTGCGGAAAGGTGGCACCCCGCCAGTTCAATGTCTGCGCTTTCATCGACTACCGAGTGGAGCGGCCGGACCGGTTGCCATTTCGACTTTATCTTTCGTGCCGGGATCATGCGGGGAAGATCAACGAACAGGTCTGGTTTTTGGCGAAGATTGATGGCACGTTTGGAGACGATCCTCGCAGTCCAGTTTCCGCGGCCGACATCGTGACGATGCTGCTTGGTTGGATCACCTCTCCCAGGCACTGGCAGCAGGTCGACTAGACCATCAAAAGCCTCTCGCGAAACTTCCGCTGCGGCATTTGGTTCGGCAGAGCATGAAACTTGAACAGGGTGATCCTTTTGAAAAAGCGCAGGCGGAATGGCTGCGCGCAAATCTGCCGGGTAACCGAGGGCTCGGCTACGAAAAGGTCTGGCAGGATTTCATCGGCAATAATGGGATGAGCGTTCCGCTGGGCTTGGACGCACTGGATGAAAAGACCCAGGCCTTGCGACAAAAGTTCGTCGAGGGGCACTACAGCATGGCGCTCGCGGCGTTCCTGTTTGACCAAGTCGCGCGCCGCATGGCCGCGATCGAGGGAAAGCGCACGACGGTCGAGGAATACCTGCGCGACATCGACAACTACAGTAGCTTCATCAACCACCTCGGAGGCGTGTGCGACATGATGGGGCACATGGACGAAGCGTTGAAAGCGCGTGATGCAATCCACGATCCCGTGTTGGAATTTCATCACCTGCGGTCGAACGCGATCCACGCATCCAGAATTCCGATGCAGCAGGATTATGCGGACCTCAGAATTCCGATCATCTGCCGCACCAAGGACCCGCAGCCCGGCCAGTGGCACGAGAAGACCACGTGGGACAAAGTCGATCTGAGGACAAATTTCGTCTATCTGTCGGATTTTGCGAAGGAGACGCGCGACGGGTTGTTCAAGGCGCTTAATCGGGCGTATCCCGACATCCACAGGCACGCGGATCAGCTCGTCAATAGGCAGCGAGTCGCTCTGCCGCCATCCTGGCCTCCGCCGTCCTCGCCGCCTCCGTCACCGGCCTTTTCGTTCACGCCACCGCCGTCAGGGTTCCGCGGATAAGAAGGCCGTTGGTCCGTTTCTGCGTCGCCGTTTGGGCATCGGGTACCTCAGCTTCACCTGTGATGAATCCTCCAGCCTCAGCATCCCCATTCAACGCGGTTGCCGGCAGCCTGAGTGCCAAGGACCGGAAAGCACTGATCGACTCGATTCGAGCCACAGGCGTCGGGCAAATTCCCGCAGGCGCCGCAATGATCGCGGTGACTGCGGACCAGCCCGGACAAGGAAGCGAACAGTTGTTCTATGTCGGATTCCCGGGCGCAAAGCGCGACGGCATTCCAACGCAACACTACCTGGTTCCCGCGTCCGACGAGCGTGAAGCGGTCTCACGCGCGCACCAGCTCTACGAATTGCAGCCGAGACGGCGAAAGGGTTCGTCGCTTCAAGTCATGCTCGCCAGGCCGTCACCGCAGCCGGGCTGACGCGACGTCGCTCTCGTCGACAAACAATAGGAAGCTCCTCCTGCCCGCCGCGAAATTATGTTCCGGCCGTCAAGGTTGTGCTCCTTCGTCGCCTCCACCTTGACTGCCGTGGGGGAACCGCGGCTATCAGGGCAGGTGGAGCACTGGCGAAACTCGCCGAAACTCGACTTGCCCGCACTCTCCGATTGCGACAATCAATCGCGATGACCCCGGTGTCGATCGCTGAGTTGCGCAAACACTATCGGAAGAGAAAGCCGCTGGAGACGTTGGCGATGGCGCGGCCGGATGGTTCGTGCTTTCTGCGGTTCGTGTTCCAGCGGGGACGGAAACAGTGCTACCACAACGCGGGAACGTTCTCGGCGGCGAACGATGCCGACGCGGCCGCGATCGCCGACTCACTGCAATACCAGATCCTGAACGGAGACTTGCTCGCCACTTTGGAATCGGCGCCGGAAGTGATCACGGCGCGCGTGGCTTTGGAGAACAAGATCGGCCGGCTGCTGGAGGGCGTCGCAGAAGGCACGCCGGACGTGGTGTTCAACCGGAAGGTCGGCTTTTCGAAGGAAACGATGGAGCCGCTCCTGTTTCTTTGGGCGGCGACGGAAAAGAACGCGTATCGGCCGCGGTATGAGCCGGAGCTGACGGCGTTGATGGATGCGTCGAATCGGGCTTTGGATGCAGCCCATCCGGATTGGCGCACACCGCCGGAGGTGTAAGCGAGGCGCCGGCATGTGCCGCCGGCGCCGCTCCACGCAAACTTGCGATTGCGAGTAGTTTCGACATTGCTCGGCCCGTGAACCCGGGTGACGACCCGAACCTTGGCGGCCTCAAGAACGCGATCCAGGCAAACCAGCTTGTCGCGGTCATGGGCACCGGCGTGTCGTTAGCCGTAAGTGCGCCGCTGGAAATCGAGGGCTTCAAAGTCGCCTCCTGGCAGGGGCTCATCCAGCACGGGATTCATCGGTGCCGGTCGCTGGGCTTGATCACCGAGGCGCGCGCGAAGCAGCTGAACGAGATGGTGGGATGGGACATCGTCGACGACCTGATTCACGTCGCCGAGTCGGTCACGAAAACGCTGCGGGAGGCGTCGGCGGGGACCTATCAGAAGTGGCTCAACGATACCGTGGGTAAGCTGACGGTGAGCGACCCCCGGTTGATTCATGCGTTGGATCGCATCTGCAAGCTCCTCGCGACCCTCAACTACGACACGCTGCCGGAAAAGGTGCTCAAGCGGGTGTCGGTGAGCTGGAATCAGCCCCACCAAGTGAGCCTCGCGGTGAACGGCCAGAAGGTCGAGGCGGCGGGGAGCGACCACGACACGATTATCCACCTGCACGGGTGCTGTCACGACGCCGAGTCGGTTGTCCTCGGGTCGAGCTCGTATCGTGCGGTGGGGAGCCACTCGCACGCCCAAGCTGTCCAGCAGCTCTTCGCGGTCGGCTACACGATGATGTTCGTGGGTTGCGGCGAGACGCTGGCCGACCCCAATTTCAGCAACTTTGTCCGCGTCGTCACCGGAATCCTCGGCGAGACCACGAAGGCCCACTACGTCCTCTGCCTCGAACAGGACGTCGAAAAGTGGAAGGAGAAAAAGATCCCGTGGCTGCATCCGGTGAGCTACGGCACGAAGCACGCTGACCTCGTGCCTTTTCTCGAGAGCCTGGCGAAGTATCGGGGCGACCCGCCGCCGGAACCGCCGAAGGGCGAGCCGCCGATCGATCCGGCGGGCGGGCCGACGTTCGCGAGCGAGTGGGCGCGCCTGACCAAGCGGGTTCCGCCCGACCTCGCCGCCGAGTTGGTGATGTTGGGACGGAAGACCGCGACCGAAAAACTCGCGCTGGTTGAGAAAGGCGACGTGGCGGAGCTGGGCGTTCAAACCCGCTTCCCGGACGAGTTGGTCACCTTTGTCGCCGGATTTCTCGCGTCACGCGGTGTGCTGGACACGGCCGAGGGTGCGCGCTGGAAAATCGTCCGCGATACCACGTCATGGCAGAAGGCGGTGGATGAGACAGCGGTGAAGAATGTTTTGGTCGTTCACCCGGATCTGGATTACGAGGGCAGCCGTTCGGAATTCAACCAGGCCGCGACCGCGAACGGCCACGCCATCGTCTTCGGCACGCTCCTCAGCCGGCCTGACACCGAGAGCATCGTCCGTCTTGGCCCGCCGGCTCGCCACGAGCTCGTGGCCGTCTTGAAAAAGGGCGGCGTGCCCGATGCCAAGGCGGAGCTGCTCGCCACGCGCTCGAATGGCAACGTTCCGCTGGTGCTGCGCTATCTGGCTGGAACCCCCGAACGTCCAGCCTGGGCGAAGCCGGAAAATATCGAGAAACTACGGCCGCTCGCGCTCCTGGGCGGCTGGCGGTCCGACAACCCGGCGGACGTGGCCGCGGTGGGCGTGGTGGTCGGAGGAGACTATCACGCGTGGATATCCGAACTGTTTCCGATTCTCCACGGCGCGGAACCGCCCTTCGTCCACAACCAGAATAATTTTCGGCCGATCTCGCGTTACGAAAATTGGCAGCTCCTCGGGCCTTATCTTACGGACGCACACCTCGACCGTTTCAGTCACGCGGCGATCACGGCGCTGCGCGAAGACAATCCCCGGTTGAGCGTTCCCGGTGAGCAGCGGCTTTACTCCGTCCGTGACGAGTCCACGCCGCGGTGTTCGGAGGTATTGCGGCAAGGGCTGGCCGAGACGGCGGCACTGCTCGGGGGGCAATCCGCGGCCCTGTTGCAGTGCAGTCCGAACAAGGCGCGCGAAGCGGCGTTCTCGGTTGTCAGTTCCGTCCTCAAGAATGCGGATTGGAAACGCTGGGCGAGTCTGGGGTCTCTGCTGTCGCTGCTCGCCGAAGCCGATCCGGAAACCTATCTCGGAATTATTCGGGCCGATCTGAATCGGAAGAAGGAGAGTGCCGTCCGGCATTTGTTCGGGGAAGTCGAAGGCGGGCTGTTCGGCGGCTTCTATCACAGCGGCCTGCTCTGGTCGCTCGAAGTCCTCGCGTGGAAGCCGGAATACCTTAGCCGGGTGGCTCTGATCTTGGCCGAGTTGGATCCCGCGCCGCTCCCGGAAAACATGGGAAACCGCCCCCTCGGCTCGTTGCGCACGACGCTGCTTCCGTGGCTTCCCCAGACGCTCGCCACGGTGGCGGAGCGGAAAATTGCCGTCGAAACGGTGCTCCGCGATTTTCCGGAGACCGGCTGGAAACTACTTCTCGAGCTCCTGCCCGCACATCACGGCAGTTCCAGCCCCAATCAGCGCCCGGTCTGGCGCGATTGGATTCCGCCGGAACGCGAAGACGGAGTCACCAATGGCGAGCGACGAGAGCAGGAGACGATCTACGCTGAACTCGCGCTCAAATGCGCGATTGGGGACTCGACCAAGCTCAAGAAATTGTTCGACCATTTGCTCTACCTGCCGAAGCCGGCCTTCGATGCGATCATCGCCGCGCTGAAAAGTGCGGTCGTGACCGGGATGCCAGAACGCAACCGGCTCCCCCTGTGGCAACGTCTGGTGCAGGAGGTCAAACGCCATCGGAAGTATGCCGACGCGGATTGGGCCGTGGGGCCGGAGATCGTGGCGCTGCTCGAAGAGCTCGCCGCCGCCATCGAGCCGAAAAGCCCGGAGGTTCGGGACCAATTCATCTTCAACTTTGAGGCGCACGAATTCTGGGAAAGCGACGACTACGAAGCGGAAACCGTCAGATTCCGAGAGCTGCGCCGCCAGGCGATTGAGGCGCTCTACCCGCAGATTGGGCTGACAGGAATTTTGGCGTTCGCGCAGGAAGTCGCGCATCCGTTCGCGGTCGGCGTTGCGCTGGGCACTGTGGACTCGGACGAGCCCGAGAAAGCGTTCCTTCCTTCCTCGCTTCGCGCGGACGAGAAATTGGGTGCGCTCGTTCGTGGTTTCATCGCGGCACGTTTCGAGCAGCGAGGGCTCGCGTGGGTCGACGAATTGCCGCTCGCGTCGTGGACTCCCGCCGACATGGGACTGTTCTTTTCACTCCTTCCGTTCACCCAGCCGGTGTGGGAGGCGGCCGAGAAGCTCCTCGGCGAAAAGGTCGTCGAATACTGGCAGCACATCGAGGTGCACCCGCATGGGGATTCGGAGTGGCTGTTTCGAGCGACCGAGAAACTGCTGCAGCATGATCGTGGCTCCTCCGCATTGCGGGCGATCAACAGTGCGCTATACAAGGACAAAACCGTCCCCTCAGGGTTGGCCATTCGCGCGATCCATAGCTTTCTGCGCACCTACTCCGGCAAGCATCCCCACGATGTGCACTATCTTCGCCACGTGATAACATTCCTCCAGTCGGCGCCGGACGTCGACGAGAAGGAACTCGGTTCAATCGAATGGGAATTGCTGCCGGTGCTTGATCGCTTCAACGGCGATTCGGCCAAAACACTGGAGCGGAATCTCGCCGCTCAACCTAGCTTCTTCGTCGACGCGATCAAAGGATGCTACCGTGGCAAGGGGCAGCCGAAGCCGGAGGTCCCCGAGGTCGACGAAAAGAAGAAGCGGTTTGCGGAGCGGTGCTATCGGCTGTTGCACAACTGGCATTCGCCGCCCGGTTCGGCCAAGGACAAGCCGTTCGATGCCGGTGCTCTCCGCCAGTGGATTGAAGAAGTCCGCAGGCTGGCGGAGCCCACGGGCCACTGGGAAGTCGCGCAGTCTCACATTGGGAACGTTATGGCCTATGTTCCTCCCGATGAGGATGGCCTGCCCATGAACCGTGGCGCTGCCGCGATTCTCGATGCCAACGAGCACGACGACATGCGTCGTGGTTATCGCATCGAACTCTTCAATAGTCGCGGTGTTTACAACGTCGGCAGCGGGCAGGCCGATCGCGAAAAGCAGGAGGAATACGAAGAACGGGCCAAAAAGATGAATGAGGCCGGATTCACCAATATCGCGGCCACGCTGCGCGCGATGGCCGAAGAGTATGCTCACGCCGCCGAGCGGGCGGAGAAGAGCAGTGATCCAGATTTATAGGATGGTCTCGAGCCCGGGTAAGTCGCGCGCATTTCGCTGCGCGGCGGCGTCGCTCCCGAGCGGCACTCGGGAATTGAAAGCGCAGATTGCCAATGCCAATCTGAGTGCTCCAGCCGATGCGACTATCCAAATCACTTTGCGCCGTGGTCGCCGAAACGGTCACGGGTTCTCACGACACTCTCGACGCGGTTTTCAAATCCGCCGGCGTGCCAGGCGATCCGCCGAAACTCGCGCATCATTCCAAATGGAAAGAGTGGCTTTTTCAGGCCGGACAGGATCCCGCTGTCGACAGCTTGGCCATCGTAGGGAATCTTCTCGAGGAATTCATGGACGTGACGCCGCCAAGCGGAACGAGTGAGCACACAAGGTGGACCGAAAAGCGTGCGCGAGTGGAACAGGTGCTTGAGGAGCACGGGCTGCGGTACTATCGCTTCGGCCAGGTGATGCCTGTGGGTGAACTGCCCAAAGCGCTGACCCATCCGGCAAAGGGGGCGACACCGATGCAGGCGGGTCCGGCGAAGCCAGACAAGGTAGAAGAACTGCTCGAGACGCTGATCAAAGGCCTGAGGCGATCGATGCATCCATTGTCCCACCGGCGAAAAGGCAGCCAGCCGCTGTCGTTCAAGAACGAGTATGATGTGCAGGATCTCCTACATGCCCTTCTCCGGCCTTGGATCAAAGACATCAGACCGGAGGAATTCACACCGAGCTACGCCGGATCAAGCACTCGGATGGATTTTCTCCTGCCTGCGCACGATCTGGTAATCGAGACGAAAATCGTGCGCGATCGCGCGCACGCGAAGGAGATCGGCAACGAGCTGATCATCGATATCGAACACTACCGACGGCACCCGAGCTGTCGCTGGCTGTGGTGCGTGATCTATGACCCTGATCATCTCATCACGAATGCCGAGGGGTTGAAGTCAGATTTGGAAGGAACCCGATCGATGCCGGATGGAGAACTGCGGGTGCGGTTGTTTCCGCTCTGACGAGAACGCGAGGGAAGTCTCGATTCGCCGATCATCACACAATCATCCGGCAAAGGGAGGAGCGACCGCGGGGTTCACGTTGCCGGTTACCGGCCGGGTTCTGCTGGAGTGGCACAGCTTGCCTGATGTGCCGGTAACGGATAGCTATCGGGCGGCGCCGACGGCCTCAAATGGGATGGCCGGCTAACACCCAGGTCTTACTGTGCGTGTTGCAGTAGCCTTGATTCGCTTCACGAAGTTCTCGATTTCATCCACGGTGGCTGAAGCGAATGAAGCGAATCGATGACCTGAAAAATCGTTGCTGACGCGGCACTCGACTGGCAAACTTTGACCAACCTCGCGGTCTCAGAGGGATTCCCTCTCTGAAATCGCGGGATTCGCGTCAAAAGTTCTCGGTTTGCCCCACGCTGGGCAGCCAGTGTGAATCTGACGCGAACCTTATCACGGTTCGGTCAAAGGTTGAGCTAACTCGCTGTGATTTATGCGGAAACACAATTTAGCGATTTGACCGATCTCGATCATGGTTCGCGTCAGCACTTTTTTCCCGCCCCGAAATCCGCCAAATTTCCCGGCGATTTCAATCAGCGGTCAAATCCTTGGAGTCCGCCTTACGTATGGAAAAGCGTTCTTTGAGCCGCCGGGTTGAGCGGGCGGTGCAATCTGATCTCATGCGTGAAAGTTAGGCGTCAGTCCTATGTTGAACCGCTCGGCGATCGGTGCGGCGTAAATTGACGCGCCGCGGTGCCAATTCGTCGAATTCTGTCCAAGTTAATTTTCCTGGGCGCAGTTGGCACGGGAGAATGGCGACGCAATATTAGCCTCATGTTCGAATGCGCATTCAAACGAGAACGGTCCTCGCAAAACGTGTGCTCTGAGTAGCACGATCCGAAGCTTCGGCATTGCCTGTTGCCTCTTACCGATACGGATGCCAATCAAAGCGCAAGCAGGAGGAATTTGCGCCGCTTGGGTTCATCGACGCAACCGAACTTCGACTTTTAGCACAATTCTGGCAATGCGACTAACTTCCCTTTGCATAGAGAATTTCCGGATCTTCGGCTCCGCAGAAAACTCGCGCCAATTATCATTGGAGGTCCGACCGGGATTGACGGTCTTGGCCGGCGAAAACGATTCGGGCAAGACGGCCGTGATCGATGCCCTTCGCCTCGCACTCGGAGTCAAGGGGCAGGACTTCCTCCGAATCACCGACGATGACTTTCATCGCGAGAAGGGCATGCCGTCGGGTGCCTTCAAGATCTGCTGCCGTTTCGAGCAGCTTTCGGAAAGCGAGCAGGCGCGGTTTGTGGAGTGGCTGACGCTAACCGCGGACGCGCCTGTCCTAGAAATCACTCTGTCGGTGCTGCGAGCAAAGCGGGTCGGAAAGAGCGGCGCCGCGTCATTTGTGCCGGAGGCGACCTGGCGGACCGGTCCGGACGGGACGGGAAAGGCCGTCGAGGGCGAGCTCCGGAGCTATTTGCTTTCCACCTATCTCAAGGCGCTTCGCGATGCCGACCAAGAGATGACCGCGGGACGCGGCTCGCGCCTGTCGCAGCTCTTGCTCAGCCACTCGGCCCTCAAAGGACAGGACAAGGACAGCGACATGACTTTTCCGGGAGGCGGACAGCCGATGGTGCCACCCGATACGCTCATCGGTATCATGAGAACGGCCGAGAAATGGATCAAGACGAGCAAGGCCCTGAACGATGCAAAACAGGAGCTGAATTCCGAATACTTGGAAAAGCTCTCGACCGACTCGGATACGCTGCAGGGCGAGATCACCATTGCGCGGGGAGCCGACCTTCGCGCGATACTGGAAAAACTTGAACTCTATCTCGTCTCCAAGCTCTCCCCGGATGAGCGCACACGTCACGGTCTGGGCTTAAACAACCTGCTCTTCATGGCCGCCGAGCTTCTGTTGCTCAGCGAGTCGAACGAAGCCGGGTTGCCCGTCCTGTTGATCGAGGAACCCGAGGCTCATCTCCATCCCCAGTTGCAACTACGCCTGATGGAATTCCTGGAGACCAAGGCGCTCGAAGCCGGCGTCCAAGTGATCGTCACCACCCACAGCCCGACTTTGGCGGCGAAGGCGGATGTGGAAAATCTGACGATGATGGGCAATGGCCAGGCTTACGCGCTCGCCGCGAAACACACGCACCTGACACCGGGCGACTATCGGTTTCTGCGACGGTTTCTCGACGCGACAAAATCTAATCTCTTTTTCGCCGGCGGGGTCGTGATCGTCGAGGGAGACGCCGAGAACATCTTGCTGCCGGTGCTGGCAAAACTCCTCGGACGTCCGTTCACGAAGCACCGGGTTTCCGTGGTGAATGTCGGCCATGTCGGGCTCTTTAGGTATGCGCGGATTTTCCAGCGGAAGGACGGACGCCTGCCTCCCGTCCGGGTTGCTTGCCTCACCGACCGGGACATTCCGCCGGAAGCTGCGAGGGTTTACGTCAAAGCCAAGAGCCCGACCCGCGATGTCGGAAATGATTTCTCCGCGCAGAAAATCGACGGTATCGTGACCGCTCTGAAGAAAGGTGATGCAGGGGTCGTCCGGACTTTCGTCTCGCCGGGCTGGACCTTGGAGCACGACCTCGCGCTGGGTAGCGCGGCGAAACAGGTCCATGTCGCGGTCTCGATCGCCAAGGAGCTGAAGAATAACGACGGCATTTTCGGTGAGGCGGAACACACCGCGGCCCTGACGGCGGCGAAAATATATTACGACCAGCATCTCGCCGCCTTGGGCGCAGAGGAAAGGGCCGCACGCATTTATGAGCCGATGTTCAAAAAGCAGGCTTCTAAGCCCGAAACCGCACAAGTGCTGGCGGACATTCTGCTCGCTGCCAATTTTGACGCGGCCGCCTTTCGCGCGCTGCTGCCCCAATACCTAGTGGAGGCTATCGACTACGTGACTGGGGTCGACGCGCCGGTTCCGGCGGCCGGGGCCGGGGCACCTGCTGCTGCGAATGCCAATCCCGCTCCAGCTCTCTGACGCCGTCATCAATGACATGGCGGCACGGATGGGGCTCGATCCCCCGGACGCGGAGCGTCGGGCCATCTTGCAATCTTTGGAAAGTTGCGAGGTGCAGGCAGGGCCGGGGTCCGGCAAAACGACCCTGCTCGCCCTAAAGCTGGGGCTACTCGCGGACCAATGGCCCGATTCCGGTCAGGGTATTTGCGTGCTGTCCCACACTAACGCGGCCCGGCACGAAATCGAGGGCCGCATGGCCAAGTCGGCGACCCTGCGTCGGCTTCTCGACTACCCCCATTTCGTCGGAACGATTCAGAAATTCGCCGACCAGTTCCTAGCCCTGCCGCTGCTTCGACAAAAAGGAATCTTGGATCCACAGGTGGAGAACGATGCCTTTGCTGTCAAAGCGTGGTCCGCCCTCCAACATCCTAGCTACGCAACCGTCCGTGGTTGGTTGAGCCAAAGGCAGGAAAGCCAGCAGCAGGCCATCGTGTCCGGGTTGCGCTACTTGGATAGCAGCCTGAGTGTAGAATCCACCGGAGGAAAAATCCCTGGGAATAATACCGCAACCTACAAGGCCCTGAAGCGGCTGAAGGACCACCTTGCTAAACGAGGTTTCTTCCGATTCGACGATATGTTTGCGGTCGCCGACCTCGCGCTCGCCCGCTTTCCCTATTTGCGAACCGCGTTGCGCCGCCGGTTTCCGTGGGTGTTCGTGGACGAACTGCAGGACACCTCCGACCTACAGGGTAAGCTCATCAACGATCTCTTTCCTCCACCGGATTGTGTCGTCCAATGTTTCGGCGACCGCAATCAATCGATTTTTGATTTCGATGCCGATTCGATTGCCAACCCCGGCCTGTTCGACCGGCGGCCAAAGCTACCTCTTTCATCGAGCCGGCGTTTTGGTCCGGCGATCGCGGCGCTCGCGAGCCCATTTACCGCGGCCCACCCGCAAACTCTCGTCGGCTTTCCGGGCCAGGCCGATCATCCCCATACCCTATTTCTCTTCAAGAAGACCAACGTCGCGAAGGTCGTGCCGCGATTCGCGGAACTCGTGCTGGCGCGATTCCCAGCGCTCAACGCCGACGACAGAGGAGTGTGTGTCGTAGCTCGACGCAAACGCGGTGGAGAATTCAAGGTCGACCGTTTCCCCGTTTCGCTCACCGACTATTGGGCTGCGTTTGATCCGGAAATCTCGCCGACACCAGCCGACCCCGATTCTCTCCAGAGCTATGTGACGGCGGCGCGGTGCGCCGCCGCCAGCACTTTCGACGGCGCGGACGCGGCGCGCCTCGTTTACGCTGGTATTCTCGAACTGATCGCGGTTGCGAAGCCCGACGCCAACGACCGTCCAAAATCGCGCCGACAACTCCGGGAACGGTTGACCGCACACGGAGCGCTAGCGGATTGCCAACAGGCCGTGTGGCGTCTGCTTAATCCGCGGGTCAATCTCACCAAGGCACATTGGGCCGCGGCGATTCCCGCCTTGGTGACCAGTCTCGCGCCGGTCCTGCCCACGGCACTACCCGCAGAGGCCAATCAGCACCTAGCGTGGGACGACGACGCGTTGCCCGAGGGTGCCGCGGCAGGAAAATCTTACCAGAACGTCTTCATTCATGAATCTGCCGGAAGGCGCCTCCCGATTCGCTTTGAGACCGTGCACGCCGTGAAAGGCGAAACCCACTCCGCAACTTTGTTGGTCGAGACCTATTCAAACAAGGCCCACGATCTGAAATCATTGCTACCCGTGCTGACCGGGGACACGCACGGCTCGCAGCTGGCCCAAGCAAAGTTAAACTGCTGCATGTGCGCCTACGTGGCCCTGACCCGCCCGTCCGGCATGGTTTCCCTCGCCATGTCGTCAGATCATGTCGCGGCGGCTGACCTCGTAAAACTGCAGACTCGCGGCTGGACCGTCGAAGTGCTCGCTGACTGACACAATCGCCATGCCCCGAGATGAAGTCTGCACCGTGGTGCCGCGCAGTCCGCGGCCGGATATTCTCGACCACGATCTCCAGATCGAATTCCGCGACACCAGCACCGGTCTGTTGCAGATGCGCGCCCGCTTTCACATCTTCGGCGATGCTCAGGTCCACCGGTTTATCCGGAGCAATCCGACGTGGCGCCGGGGCTGCTGGCCCGTCGGGCTCACGCTCCTCTACGACTACTTGTGGGAAAAAAAGATCGTGGAGGTTCCCCCAGGAGGACTCACCGACGACGGTGGGGTGCGAGATCCGGCGCGCGGCATCACCTACATCCACGCGAGCTATGAAGTCTTCAATGGACGCGGTGCGGTCATCCCGCTGGTCAATCTGGCAAACACACACGTCATGGATCAGATGCGGCGGTTTTTCGCCATCCATCCAGATGCAGCGCCCCAGCCCGCGAGGGCGGCGACGGTCATGGCGGCCGAACGTCTCCGCTTGGAGGCGGAGGCCAAAGCCAAGACCGCCCGGCAGCGGCAGGCGCTTGTTTTACTCCGCCCCACCACGCGGGAATCCTACGTGTTTATCGACGAGTCAGGAGACCCCGGATTTCGCTCCTTGGAAGACGTCTATGTGTTCACCGCGATCATCGTGCCCCAAAGCATCGTGGACGTTGTCCGTGCCGACCTTCGTGCGATCCTTGCGCGACGCTGGCCGGAAACACCGCCAGCAGAGCTGCACCTGCACCAAGTGCCGGATTCATTTCTTGCGGCCGTGCAAAACGATCTAGCCTCCGTCATGCAATGCCACGATTTGCGCGCTTATGCCTTCACCGCGCACAAGTGGAGTGTGATCAAAAATCTGTGCCGCCGGCACATGGAGAACCGACGCTCGGCGGAAGCCCCGATGGATTTTGAATGGGACCAACGGGTCAACGATCCGCGGTATCAATTTCGCTATAACTTTCTTGGCCTCACGATGGAGGAAGTCGTCTCGCACCTCGCGCTGGATTTTCTCCTGCAAGGCTCCGCCGCGCATTTTCGGCACGACCGAAAACGCAATCAGTGGATGAACGACGCCCTCCACGAGGGGTTCAGACGCGGTCTCGATCTGGGCACGCGCTACGCTCTCGAAATCTTTGGCCGACCGCAGACGTTAGCCGCGAGTTTTGACGTGGCCGATTCGGAAAACGAACCCTGTATCTGGCTCTCCGACTGGCTCAGCGGCGAAATCCGCAATTGGATCGTGGCGCAAGCATCGCTCTCCCCAGCCTATGAAACCATCAAAGATCGTCTGCAGTTCATCGGGTATGACGAGGACGGGGTAAAAGTCTCCTACCAAGGACTCGGGGGGAAGGTAGAAAAATCCTTCCCAGATTTGCCGCGGCCGATGCCGGAACCGCCCGCCGCCGCTCCATCCGCGACCGAAGAGGCATCGGGTAATCCCGCACCCCCTTCGGCTTGAATTCGACGACTCTGCGGTGGATAGAGCCCATATCCGCTGTCCGAACCGCCACACCTTGACTGTCCCGAACAGCCGCCCTTCCGTCGCGCCCGTCAAGCTGGACCGCAGCGCAGCGAGGAGGAGCTTGACGGGCGTGACACAATTGTGCGGCGGGACAGTGGGGTCTCGAATACGGTCGTGTGACCTCACACCGTGGAAACCGGTCAGCCGCTTTGCCAGTCGTGCTCCGGACCTTGCCTCCGGTCTTTCCTCACACTTTTGGCGGCCTGATACTCCGACCGACGGCGGCACCCAGACTCGCACCAATGACGACGCCAAGGGGGCCACCGACGAGTCCAAGTAGGCCGCCGAGGACGCCACAGGTTGCGGCATTTTCAGATCTCATTTTCTGCTTCTTTTCTCGGGAGAGCGGTGCCCGAGTTGTCGCGTTCCAATTTCTGGCCGTGCGGGTGGATCGATTGCTCTTGTCGCGATTGCACGACACACACGCCGGAAAGAGATTGTTACGGTGATCACTGCCGCCCTTGGAACGAGGGCGTGAATGGTCGATCTCCCACGCACCTCGCTCGCCAATCGCGCCGTGGTTTATCAGCGACAGTTTGGAGTGGCAGATGTGGCAGTGGCCATCGGTGCGGTAATAGGTAAGCCGGAGGTATTCGGAGTCGTAGCGCATGAAATTCGAGCTGGAATGCGGGATCGGGAAGAATGCGGAAAATTACCGGCGCAGGCTCGTCACGGGAGTTTCGGAAAGAGCAGCAACGCCAGCACCCCGAATTGGCTCAAGCGCACCGCCTGCTCCACAATCACGCAGTTGCGCGGTGACGACGGACTGACGCGGTCGAACCAAAAGGTTGCCGTGGACGGAACCTCGAAGATTTCACTGAGACCGGTGACCGCCTGCGCCTCATGAGCGCGTTTGGCAGCAAAGCCGTCGGGCAGCGCCGAAGCTTCGGGAGCGATGCCGTAGTCGTAACCGAGCTTTTTCAGTGCCGGTGAAATCGCAGTCCACGGACGCTTGCCCGGCCGAAACATCATCGCCGCACACGGAATCTGACACTCTTCGACGTAGCGAATTGCGGTCGCCTGGGCCGAAGTGCTGAAGGTGCTGCTGACGTTCAACAAGCCACGCAGCCCCGCCTTCTCTTTGAGCACGGCTTTCCGGAAGTCGTGCTGCGGCATGAGAAATTGCGACGAGAACGTGTTGGCCTCGGTTTCGATGATCGAGTTGCCGCCGTTGTCGATGAACGACCGATGCGCTTCGGCCCGGCCGGAGGCCAGTGCATTGCGGTGTTCGTCGATGAAGAAGTGGCCGAGTTCGTGGCCCACCGTAAAGCGAGCCCGGGCCGAACCGGGGTAGTCCGTGTCGCGGACGTTGCAGTAGATGTGAAATCGCCGACCCCGGTGCTCCAGCATACCGTCGAAAGCGGTGCCGTAGTCACCTGACGAAAAAGTAATGCCGTGCTCGTCGATGAGCGGCGCGGGCTGAACAGGAATTACACCACCCGCATCGGCAAAAGCGGCTTCGGCGAGGTCGGCGATCCAACGACGCCGCGGCAAACTCAATTCGACGTAGGGCATTATTTCTTTTCGACCTTCGGTTTCTGCTCGGAGGCGGCGCGATGTTCATCCATCCGCCGACGGGTTTCAGGATCGATTGTGCCACCGTTACGCGCCGCCATCGCTAGATCGTCAGCGTAGGCGGCACTTTGAAACGGCAGAATCTTCGAGGCTTGGAGCGGAGCTTCCGCGGGTTCGCCCCGCAGAAACTTCATAAAACCGTTCACGTCTGGCGTGGGCAGACGCGAGTCATCGGTTTCCGCTTCGATGCGATCAACGTCTTCGGGCGTCTCGGGAAAAGCGATTCCGTCCTGCACCATCATTTCGTGCAGGGCGCGCTTGGTCTCGGCGAGCGTGGCCTTTTTCTTTGGATTGGGCTTGTTCATGACTTCGGGCGGGGGCGTTTCTGGCGGTGGGGCAATTACTCGTTGTCGAGCACGTATTGTCTCATGCGCTCCAAGAGTCGGGAGCGTTGAGTTCGAAGCGAAATCTTGGTCATGCCCAGTTCGGTGCAGAGCATATCCAAGACCGATTTTGGCATCACGGTCTGCTTCGTGCAGCGGTCATAATACTGCATGGTGTTGTAGAGAATGGCCTGGTCATGGGCCGGAAGCGTTTCGATGAATTGGCGAATGAGGCCGACGCGGCGCGGAGTTGGCGGTTCAACCGCTTCGTTGTCCGGCGGGTCGATCACGACCAACGCGACGTGTTCCACGTCCACCTCGGCCCGAGCCTCTCGCTCGAAGCGCTCGCTGCGCTGGGCATCGATGCAGGTGTTCTTCAGGACGCAGTAGAGCCAAAATTTGATGTGCTTGGTCTTGGCTTCCGCCGTCGCATCCTGCGGTAATTTCAGGCTGAAATTCTTGGCGGCTTTGAGGGCTTTCTGGAACGTCTGACGGACCAATTCCTCGTGACTCTGGCGGTAGAGCAGAAACCCCTTGATACACCACGCGGTCATCTTCTTCGAGTGACGCCGGTAGAGTTCCGCGGCGGCGATCTCGGCGGTGGCGCGCTCCTCCTCGTAAAATCCCATGTAGGTGACGAGGGAGTCGTCTGATTCGTTTTCCATGACTGGCTTGGGGGCAGAGCGGCCGGGTGGCTCGCGCTGGATTCTGGGAACTAATAGACCATTCATCACCCTGATTACGAGAAGGCGTTACATCGCCCGCCACAAATCGGGGTGTAACGGGCTACCGTAGTAGGGGTGGAAGGACAAAACGTCCTCTCCACAACCAATAACCAAGGCAATAAAATGTCAGTCCAACCTGATCCCAAGACCGACCTTGAAGTCGGCATCATCGAAGAGGTGGATTTGGAGCAATTGGCCAAAGCCGGCGGAAAACCGCCGAAGGCCAAACGCTACCGCATCCGCATCGACGACCAATACTACGTCGTTCATCAGGCGTCGATGACCGGCGCCGAACTGTTGAAGCTCGCCGGCAAGGTGCCCCCCGAGAACTTCATTCTGACGCAGAAGATCCGCGGCGGCGTGATCAAGACCATCGGCCTCACTGAGGTCGTGGACTTCACCACCCCCGGCATCGAGCGCTTCAACACCCTGCCTCGCCAAGTTCAGGAGGGCTAAAACCATGCGACGCCAATTCCCGCTGCCAGAAGAAGACGAGGAGGGGTTGAACGCGCTTGGCTTGCCGTGGGAAACCATCCGTGACGGGGGCAACCAGTGGTTGCTCCTGCACGAGATGCGCTTCCGCCCCGGCTTGAATCACCCGCTGGGGTCGGTGGCCGTGCAAATTCCCCCCAGTTATCCGACCTCCGGTCTCGATATGGCGTATTTCTTCCCCCACCTCACGCGGGGCGATGGACGGTCCATTGGCCAGACCCAGTGCGAGCAACCTCTCGACGGAAAGCAATGGCAGCGCTGGTCGCGGCACTATCCGTGGGTGCCCGGCGTCCACAGTGTCGCCACGCATATTGTCCTGATCGACCGGTGGATTGAGGCCGCCGTCTCAAACTGATGACCACGCGCAGCGACATCATCCTTCGGCTGACCGCGGCGCAACACGAACAACTCCGCCGGCACCTCTTCCCCGGCGACCGGAAAGAATCAGTGGCGCTCGCACTCTGCGGCACGCATCGAACTGCACGGCGCACGGTCTTCTGTGTCCATCAAATCGTGCCGGTGGCCGATGAAGTGTGCATCGAGCGCAGCCCTGCGACGGTAATTTGGCCGATGGAGCCCTACGTGCCGCTGTTTGCCGTGGCCGCCCGAAAGAATCTGGCGGTGCTGAAAATTCACAGCCATCCGTCGGGCTGCCCGAATTTCTCGCGCTTGGACGACAAAGCGGATCGAGCCCTGCTGGGCAGCTTGGCGAAACTCGCGCCAGTGGCGACCGGGCACGCCAGTGCCATCATGTTGCCCGATGGCAAAGTAATCGCGCGCGTATTTACGGACGAAAATCAGTTCGCCAAGATCGCTCGTGTCACGGTCGTCGGCGACGAGATCGTTAGCTACGAGGATACGCCGAAAAGACTGGCGCTTTCCGACGATGCATTTCTCCGCACGCAACAAGCGTTCGGGGCCGGGACGGTTTCAGTCCTGAAAAACATGCGGATTGGGGTCGTCGGGTGCTCCGGGACGGGGAGTTGGGTCGTGGAAATGTTATCCCGACTTGGCGTGGGTGAGTTGGTGCTGGTCGATCCCGACGTGGTCGAGCGGAAGAATCTCAATCGTATCATCAACAGCACGGCCGCTGACGCGAAAATGAAACGCCCCAAGGTGCGGCTCTTTACCCGCGCCATTCGCCGTTTGGGAATCGGCACCAAAGCAATCCCGCTTCATGCCGACATTCTGCAGCGTCGGGTCGTGGACGCCCTCGCGGGCTGCGATTTCCTTTTCGGCTGCGTCGATTCAGCGGACGGAAGAGACGCCCTTAACCGCATCGCTACATTCTACACCATCCCCTATCTCGACGTTGGGGTGCTGCTGAAGGCAGACGGCAAAGGTAATGTGAGCCAGGTGGTCGCCGCCGTGCATTACTTGATCCCCGGCGGGTCGAGCCTGCTGAGCCGCCGCGTCATCACGCCGGAACAGGTGCGAGCCGAATCCCTCCGCCGTCGCTCGCCCGAGCAATACGAAGCGCTGCGCAAAGAAGGCTACATCCACGGGGCCGCCGTCGACAGTCCGGCCGTCATCAGCATCAATGGCTTTGCGGCCAGCCATGCAGTCAACGAGATGCTCGCGCGTATTCATCCGTTTCGCCGCGACAGTAACAGCGAGTTTCGCCATCAGACATTTTCACTGACCGACGGCGCGTGGTTGCGAATCGACGATGGACCGGCCTGTCCATATCTGAGTAAACGGATCGGTCGCGGCGACGTTCGCCCCCTGCTCGACAACTCCGAACTCGCATGAAATGGGAATTTCTTACGTGGCTTGAGCGGCGGTTCCGCACCGCACACCAGACGGCGGAATCATTCCATTGGGAGAAGGTGGAGCAGGTCCCGGCCGTGTTGGCGGCGAAAAAAGTCTATCTGATCGGGGACGACGAATGCGAATGGTCCGCCGCGCTAACCTGCCCGTGCGGATGTCGGGCGGTGATTCACCTCAGTCTGGCGCGGGACAGCAATCCGTCCTGGCGAGTGCGCCGCCACCGCAGCGGAACCGTGAGCCTGCTGCCATCGGTTTGGCGAACCACCGGCTGCCGGAGCCACTTCGTCCTCTACAAAGGTCGGATATTCTGGTGCCGCGACATCCCGAGCTTTGACGATCACCTGCGCTCGTGAGTCGTCGGCGTGCGCTGCGCACAATCATTGCATGGGAGTGACGGCAAAAATTGGCGGAGCGAGCACCGGGCCACGCCGCGACCAACAGAAGCGGTTCGCCCCAGCGAACCCGGCGCACAGCGGGAGAACGGGCCGGAACGCGATTGGCGCCCCGAACAGAGCCGCTCGCACAAATGCCACGCGCGGCGAGCGGCCAGCATCGGAAGCCGATGCGAAGAAGGGCCGCGAGTCCGCCGGACAGACTCACGCCCACGCCGCAACCTTCCCCTTCAACAGCCTCCGGACGGCTCCCGTTTTTCCACCGATGAACGAGTCCGCAGAAAAATTCGCGGAGACGCTTTCCCCGGCCCGGAAGGATTCCTCTGATTCGCGAGTCGGACGGTTCTCCGGATTTTTCGGACGATTATCGGACGATTCCAAGGATGCTGGCGTTGGGCCGGAGCGACCATGCCGAAACGCGGGGAGGCGGGGATGAACTCGAATGTTTACCACCGACCAACAGTTCCGCCCTCACCCAGCGGCAATCGGACGATTAGAAGAAAAAATCGGACGATTATCGGACGATTCAACCCTGCGCTTCTCCCAGCCGGTAAGCCACGTTGCGCCCCCGTCCCGTCCGCACGAGCAAACCGAGTTCCACCAACTCCACGAGGTCGCGATGGGTCGTATCCTTAACCACCTTCAGATGCTGCACGCACCAGCGGTTCGTGACTTCCCCGGCTTCCGCCGCCTGCGCCACGATCTTCTTCTGTCGTTCGTTGAGCCGGGCTTCCATCGCCGGAGTAATCGTGAGCCGGGCCTCCGGCACCCGGATGCGATTAAGATTTCCTCCCGGTCCGGGAAACGTGACCTGAAAATAACCGGTGTCGGTGCCGAGCAACGGCTGATCCAGACCGTGGTTGAGCATCTGGTCGCGCATCCGGCGAAATCCGCTCCCGCGCTCCTCGATGCGATGGAAATACGACAGGCACTGCGCCAGAACCGGATTGCGCGAACACGGCCGATATTTGCCCTTGCGAAGATTGGGCAAGGTAATCGGCGACGGTGGCAGTCCGGGACTCGAAACGACCACGCGGTCGGCCAGAACCTCCAGCATGATTTTCCTCCCGGCATCCTCGTATTGCCGATGGGCGACCGCATTGACCAAGGCTTCCCGCAACGCCTCGACGGGATACTCATCCAGTCGAATGCGATTGAGGCCCACGACGTGCATCGGATGCCGGGTATTCCGGTCGATGAACGCGATGGCCCGATCAATCGCGGACGGCATAGGACCGCGGATGTCTTCGTGATCCCGAGGAGCGCCGTCAGGCTCTGTGCCGCGATACGCATCGGCCAAAATCCGGCACTGCGGAAAAACGGCGGAGGGGTCGCCGGCCAGCAGCACGATTCCGGCGGCCGTCGCGCAGTGCGCCCGGGCCGACGCGTCGTGCCAGACCAAGCCGCGCACGGTGGCACCCGCCAGAAGTTCGCCGTTCGACAGCGTTCCGACCGAACGGCCTTCCGCCACAGCCAGCAATCGCCGGGCGATTTCGTGGTCGAGTTCGGCCCAGCGTAACCGCGTCAACGGCTGCGACTCGAACGGCGAAGTCGCCTCGATGGTCTGCGTCGCGATCTCGTTTTCGTCGCTGGAAGGCGCGAGGCCAAACTGGTCCTTCAGAAGCTTCGCGAGGGCGGCGCGCACCTCACGTTGAAGTTCGATGACGTTGCCGAACCGTTTGTATTTTGGGCCGTCGTCGGCGAGTTCCCGAAGCAACGCTTCCGTCCCTGGTTCACGCGTCACTCCGTGATCGCCCTTGATGAAGGCGAGGACCGGCAGCTTCCTTTCCTTCGCCCGCCGGTATTCCGCGTGCGTAATGGAAACCTCCCCCACCATCGTCCCGTAGTGGGCCGCCACGATGAGCAAATAAACGTGGCAGCCATCGAGGGATTTCAGACAACCGGCCAACGCTTGGTCGGGCGAGGCCGGCTCAAATTCGTAGAGGACCGGGGAACAGTGCGCGGCGAGAAACGCATCCGTGATCAGGAGATTTTGGACGATGACGCGCTCGTCCTCGAGTTCCTTCTGCACGGAGCTGACGAAGACGTTGAGTTTATCGCTCATGGCCGCTTCTGCTCGATTGAACGCCGGTGAATTTCATGCCGAGGCACCAACGCCTGTCTTCGGCCGCACATCCAGCGTCGCGCGAACGACCGAGGCGGTCGCCACGCTCACACTCGGTTGATAGCCAATCGTCGCACCCCGCGACGGCAAAACCGTCCGCACGGCAAAGAGCCGCGCTGCGCTCACCGCGCCTTTGACCTGCGCACCGTGCCCGTAGGCGAGGCTGTGGGCCAAAGTGGGCTTCACGCAGCGCTCGGCCCACGCCCGCTGGTTCCGCAACTGGTCGAGATCCGGCCTCAGTTCACGCACGCGCAGATCGACCCCATATACCGTCACCGACCGCTGCGGGAACGCGAGCAGTGCGAACATTTCGGCGTGACCCGGAAAGATGGAAAACGACACGTAACCGCTCCGCGATTGCAGCGAATTCCGCCTCCGTGTGCTGGTCGGCAGCAGCCCTTGGTTTGCCACCGGCACGTGAGCCGCCGTGCCGTGATAGAGCCGCACCCAACCGTCCGGGTTCGCCCGCAGCCACCGCGCCAACCGAAGCACGGCCTCCGGCGAAGCCTCAGCGGTCGCGACCTCCGCCAGCGGATTGTTAGACTCGATCATGTCGTTCCCACGAATCAATCCAGCTCACTCAAGCCCGTGCCTCCCGTTGTGAGGTCGAGGAGTAACTGCACCACCGCCCGCTTACCGCAACTATCCAAGCGCACGAAATTTCCCGCGAAATCCACCGAGGTTCCTTCCCGAAAATTGCCGAGGATTTCCCACGCCGCGACTTCGCCGGAGGACGCGCCCGCATGGCCGCGCGCCATCCGCCGCAGGGTCTCCAACGCGACTGTGCTCGCCGCCGTCATGCGGCGTAGCCGGAGCGAACCCCGGTGCCGCTGGCTACGGTATTAACCGTCGCGACACTCGGCCCGGCTGATGTCGCCGGCGCCGCCTCGGGCCAGCTAACGCCGGTGATTCGTGTCGCCGCATATCGCGCCGAGTCGTTACGCAGACGCTGCCAACACCCGAGCGAAGGCGTCCAATGAAATCCATACGTCCGCAGCTTCGCGATGGTGTCGGCCGGCGGCTTCGCGTCGTGGTAGATGCGCACGCGACACGCCTCGGCGTTGTCCTCCACCCGCCCCCCGGCAAACGGCAACGTCACCGATGCGCGTCCGCTCTCGTTGGCGAGTCCCTTCAGCCGTTGCTGCATCCGCCGGATGTTGGCGCCGTTGTTCGTGAGTTGGTAGTCGGGGAATCCGAACCGGCCCCCGAAGTCGGGCTTGAGCAGTTCGCGGGCGCTCGTGTCGCGCAGACCGCAGGTGGCGACCAGTTGCGCGATCTTCTCGTCGTCGGTCAGTCGCCGGTTGCGGACGATCAGATTCGCAGCCTTCATGGTCGCCTGCAATTTTTCCGCCGCCGCGATTTTCGCCTGCAATTGAGTGACCGCATCGGCGTCTTCCGAGCGGATAATACGTGGGAATGAGGGAGAATTCATAAGGTTAGGGTGAAATTCCGGGCCGCTGGTGCGGGCCGCTTGGTAAGGTGATGAACCGCCGATCCAGCGCCGGCCGGTGGGCCATCTGCCGGCTCGGACTTTCGATAATTCTCAATCGGCGTTTCCGCGCTCGGTTGAGCAGGTCCTCGGTCGCGGCCTCGCCGGGAAACGCGATGACCGTGCGCGCGATTCCGGCGAGCGTCGTGTTGCGCTCGGTCGCAGTCGCGGGGCCGTCGTGCAGCCAATTCGCCGTGACCCGCCACACGGCGATGCCGCGCCGTCGCGCCCAGGCTTCGACCTGCGCGGCGACACCGTCGCTGCCATCCGTGTGGATTTCTTTCGCACCCAATGCCCGCATGGTGCGTTCGAGAAACGCCAGATCCTCGACGCTCACCACGTGGTGTCGCCCGCCGGTCACGATGACGCCCAAGGCTCGCGCACTCATGGCCAGCGATACCCTTGCCGTTCCTTGCGGGTCAGCGGCAAACCCTGCCCAAGCGGAGCCTGAGAGGGTTTCATCGTCGGCCGTTCTACGGCGAGCCCCTCGCGCACCCAGCGCCGCGCCTCCGCCACCCGGGCCAGCGCCACGCGCACGGCTTCGTGCGCGGGCGTGTTTTTGAGACAATCGAAGTTCGCGGAAACTTTCAGTGCGAACTCCGCCTGACCGAGGTGGTCGTCGAGGTGCGACCGGGTGGACGGGGCGACAGGCATCGGGTTAGGCCGCGACTCTGGCGGCGGCAGCCGGAGGCGGGGTCGCCGGGGTGGTTGCCGGATTCGCGAACTCCCTTCTCGTCTGCCGGTCCTTTTCGCGGAGCGCGGCGTTCACGAACGCCTTGTCCTTGAAGTAGGGATTTACGCCCTCCAGATCGCGGTCGATACGCGCCTTCGCCTCGGCGGTCTGCGCCTGGTAGAACGCGCTCGCCTGCGGCAGCTGCTTCATGATGAGCCGCATCTCGCTTTCGTGCTTCTGCTGATCGCGATAGAGGAACGTCTCGATCGCGCGCTCGGGGTTTTCCTTCACGAGCCGCGTGTAATACGTGACGTCGTCGGGATTCGCTTTTTTGTGCGCCTCGATCTTCTTCTTCACTTCGGGATTGTCCCGGAAGACGAGCGGCTTGGGTTTCGTTAGGTCGGGTTTTTCTTTTTGGTCGATGGCCATATGCGTGTTGGTTTAGGCCGCCTCTTGATGTGCGGGCGGTGTCGGCACCGGGCGGGAGTCCCGCCCGAAGGGTTCGGTGAGCACAGGGTTGAACGGCGGCTCGGTCGGCCCCTGCACGAGGCGCAACGCGAGGTCGAACTGCCCGCAGATGTCGGCGGTTTCGTGCCGCGCGAGCGCGAACGCCATGAGGCTCTTTGCTTCGATTTTAGGATTCGCGCCGGTGAACCGGCCGTTCAATTGGTCGGCCGCCGAAGCAAATTCGGCGTAGACGGTTTCGGGGATTTGGAGGGTCAGGGTGATCATAGTTGTTTTGGCTGGTTGGTTGTTGGTTGGTGACTGCGCCGGCCCTGCAACCCGGAGGGTCGGGGTCGGAACGAAGTGACGGCCGTCCCGGGAGCCGGAGGCTCGGCGAAGGCGGACGGGCGGCGGCGCGGAGTGGAGACCCCGACCTTCCGGGGCGTGGCCGGACCCTGCGCCGGGGCGACGGTCGGCGGGCCGCGGCTCGGAGCGGCCCGCTGTCCGTCGCGAAACGGTGCGACCGCCACGATGAATCGGAGACCAATCGCGACCCGCGTGAATCGCCGGTCCCGGGCCGCCCCGTCGGCGAGGATCTCGACGGACTCGATGATCACCCCCGGTTGCGCGGCCAGCTCGGCTACGAGTGCCGCGTAGGCCGGCCATTCCTCGATCCGGGGCGCGACCCGTTGCAGCGTGACCCGGCTGCGCGGTTCGCCCGGCTCCCAGCTCCAACGCCAGCCGGCACCCTGCCGTTGCTGCAACGTGGCCAACGTGGTGGAAGTCCAGGCGATCCGGGTGAGCCCTCGCTGTTGCTCACGGAGACGATCACGCACGCGCTCGTCGCTGCCCTGCAACCGGGCGCGTTCGCTGGTCAACGCGGCGAACTCCGCTGCCCCGGCGGTTGGGATAGTCTGCTCGTAGTGGGCAATCCACCACACGATGCCGAACAGCAGAACGCTGCCGCCGAACATGAGCCAAACGCGCCGGTTGATCGAAGACGGCGTGTTCATGGCCGAAATCCTCCCGTCAGGCTGAAGGAGCCGCCCGCGCCGGGCTTGGTTTCCGCCGTCCACGGCGCACCCGGCGGCGCCAGCCGCGTGCGCCATTCCTCCCCTGCGCGCGGCCCCGCACCCGGCGCGACCCAGCCGTCGAGCGCCCAGCTCCGCCCCGTGATGCGCAGGGACGTGAGCGTGACCTGGGACGGCAGCGTGTTGGAGATTTTCTCCAGCAAAGCGCCGCACGGTGGTCCCGCAGCGCCACCGTCGAGCGAGCGGCGCAGCGCGGCAATTTCAGCGGCGGTCTCGCGCAAATGCGCGACCTCGCCGCGCAGCGCGGTCAACCGGGCCTGCTGGTCTTTGAGGGCAACCTGCCGGGCCACGTGGTCGCGACCATACGCGACCCCCGACCAACCGGCCGCGATCAGCAAGGCCACGCTCACCGCGATCAGCGCACGCTGCGCTGTCACCACCGGTGTGCGGGGTAACAGTTGGGCGGGATGATAACGGGGCAGCACCACTGGTCGGGCGAGCGCCTCGTGCAATGTGACCTGCTCGACTCCGGGGTAGCTTTCGACGGCGACAAAGGCTCCGAGCGCGGACGCCGTTTCCTCGTCCGCGCAGACGAGCAGCACCGCTTCCTCGGCGTGGCGCGCGAGCACGTCGCCGAGCCATTCGCCCACATCGGCGACCGACGACTCGCCATGCCACAGCAAGGCCGTGCGAACGCCGTCGGCGGGATGACGATAAGCGACAGCCCGTTGGGCCTGCAACGCCACCACGGTGACCGCGCCCGCTTCGCTCTCCTCGCCGGGCAGCCTCTGCATGAAGGTCGCGAGCGGCCACGCCGAGTCGACGGCGAGCCCGCGCTGGGCGAGCCGGGTGGCGAGCCCCAGCAGTCCGGGCTGCGTCTCGAAATGCAGCAGGGTCGCGAAGTCACCGCCCATCGGCAGGACGGATTCGTGGCTCCACGCACAGCCGGGAATGCGGAGCGACGGGAATTCCTCGGCGAGGGCCGCGGCCAGCGTCGCCCGGTCGCCTTGAGGACACGCCACGGCGACCGTCTCGAACGCGTCCGGTTGGAAAACCAACCGGAGGCGGACGGGCTTCGGTGCTTGCGCGAAGTGCGCGACAAGCACCTCGACCGCGTGGTCGAGGTCCGAGAATTCGACCGACGCCCCGGTGCCGGCGAACCACCAGCGGTCGCCCCACAACAGCACGGTGTGCGGCTCAGATGGACGTGAGATAAACATAAACGTCGGTGACTCCGTTGGTGGGGGCGGCATAGGCGACGAGACCGTTGTCGGACGCGGCGCCTTCGACGGGCGCGAGCTGCGCGCCGTTCATCGCGAGGGCCAGTTCATAGGCGTCCTTCGCGGGGCACGCGGGGATCACGAGATAGGCGACGACGTAGTTTGCGTTGAGGTTCGTCGTGCCATCCAACCGGAAGTTCGCCCCGAGTGCGGCCGACGGCGCGAGCGCCGGATTTGCGGTGCGCGCTTCGGCGCGGGTGACGGTGGACCAGTTGCGCTGCGGGGCGGCATCCGGCGTCATCACGAAACCGAGCGCGGCCTGGCTCCAGGTGACTTCGTTCCCGGTGCCGGTGGACGTGTAGGATTGCGTGCCCATCCGCAGCGTGAGCGGCTTTTCGATCTTGCCAGTGGCCAGCAGCACGGTGTCGAGCCGCGCCGCGTTACCTTTCGCGGCGTCAGTCGCACCAGTCAGAGCGGCACCGGAGGTCGGAATGCCGGTGCCTTCGGTGCGCGGCAGGCTGCCATTGCCGCCGGCCATCGAGAGATAGTCGGTCAGCGCGGTCTTGAGCGTATCGACGGTTTTTTCGACCTGCTGGATGCGCGCGTTGCGCAACGCATCGAAGCCTTTCGGCAAGAGCAGGCCGACCAGCACGCTGACAATCGCAAGGACGAGGACGAGTTCGAGCAGGGAGTAGCCCTGCGTGAGGAGACGTTGTTTTTTGGTATTCTTCATATGTTTTTGGGTTATGGGCCGGGTGGCCCGGTGAAAAAATCAGAGGACGCGGGCAACCTGTTCGATGGTGGTGAGCCCCTGCGCGGCGGCGGCGAGGCCGTGCTGCCAGAGCGTGGCACCGCCTTCGCGGTCGCGGAGCGCCGCCAGTTCGGCCAACGGCGCGTTCGCCGCGATCAACGGCAGAAACTTCTCGGCCGGGATCACTTCGTGGATCGCGAGCCGGCCCTGAAACCCCCGTGCGCGGCACGCGGGACAGCCGACGGGCCGGCAAAAGTGAGCATCGGGCATCCGGTGCGCTTCGCGTAGCCGGGCGTTGTCGGGATGCGGCTCCTTACACTCGGCGCAGAGCCGGCGCACGAGCCGCTGAGCGGCGACCAAGCGCAGCGATGCCGCCAGCAGAAAACTCTCTACGCCCAGATCGCGCAGCCGGGGAATGGCCGCCAACGCGTCGTTCGTATGCAACGTCGAGAGGACGAGATGGCCGGTGAGTGCCGCGCGGATGGCGAGCTGCGCCGTCTCGGCATCGCGGGTTTCGCCGACGAGCAGAATGTCGGGATTCTGCCGCAATAGTGCGCGAAGCGACGTGGCGAACGTCAGCCCGATTTTTTCGCGAATCTCCGTCTGCCGGATGCCCGGGAATTCATATTCCACGGGATCTTCCAGCGTGTGGATCACACGGCCCTCGTGATCAAGTGAGTGGAGGGCCGCGTGCAAGGTCGTGGTCTTGCCCGAACCGGTCGGCCCGGTGAGGTAAACAAGTCCGGCCGGTCCGGCCAATGAAGCGCGGAGCGCCTCGGCTTGCGGCGGCGCGAACCCGAGCTGCGCGAAATCCTGGCTAGGCATCGTTTGGTCGAGGAGCCGGATGACGAGACTCTCGCCGTGGACGGTGGGTAGCGTGCTGAGACGCAGGTGAAACCGACGGCCCCGCTCCCGGAGCACGGCGCGTCCGTCCTGCGGCAGGCGTTTTTCCGTGATGTCCATCCCGCCGAAAATCTTGCCGCGCGCGAGCAGTGCTTCGCGTTGGGCGACTGGCAGTCGAACATGCCCGTGCATTTCGCCGTCCAGCCGGAAGCGCACGACCAGCCCGTCCTCCTTGGGTTCGAAATGAACGTCGCTCGCGCCCTCGGTGGCGGCGGCGCGCAGGATCGCGTCGAACGTGCGTGTGGGGTCGCCGCTCATTTCGGCGGCCCCTACGGTCACAGCGGCCTTGCCGCGA
>CALRZR010000035.1:0-42945 GCA_943372705.1 Opitutus sp. GAS368
GTGGAGCGCGTTGACCTCAACGCGCTTTTGAAAGGGCGGACCGCCAAAAACGGTCCGCCCTTTTTCTTGGCAGGGCCCGACCTCCGGCCAGGCCGTCCCCGTAGCGGCGAGCGCCAGCGAGCCGATCCGTGAACCGCTCAAAATTCCCCTCGTCCCCTCCCTTCCCCTCGCCTCCAATCCTCGCCGTCCTCACCGACCCGATGCGCCTCACCGTCCGCGCCGCCGCCGCGATCATCGCCCTCGCCTCGCTCGCCGCTTACGCGAACAGCTTTGGCGGCGCGTGGATTTTCGACGACTTCGCCGCCATCGTAAACAACCCCACGATCCGCGACTGGCGCACGATGTTTACCCCGCCCGCCGGCGGCCTCACGGTCAGCGGTCGCCCGCTCCTCAACGCGTCCTTCGCCCTCAGCTACGCCCTGAGCGGCGCCGCCCCGTGGGGCCATCACGCGCTCAATCTCGTCATCCACACGCTCGCCGTCCTCACGCTTTTCGGCGTCGCGCGCCGCACCCTGCTCTTGCCATCGGTCCCCGCCCCGCTCCGCTCCGCCGCCCTCCCGCTCGGCTTCTTCGTCGCGCTGCTCTGGACCGTCCACCCGCTGCACACCGAATCTGTCACCTACGTCGTGCAGCGCGCCGAATCGCTCATGGGCCTCGGCTTTTTCCTCACCTTCTACTGCGCCCTCCGCGTGTTCGCCGCGCCCGCCGACCACCCGTCACACGTATGGCGCTGGACCGTCGGCGCCGTCGCCGCATGCCTCTTCGCCGTCGCCACCAAAGAAGTCGCCGTCGTCGCTCCCGTGCTCGTCTTGCTGCACGATCGCACCTTCGCCGCCGGCAGTTTCCGCGCCGCGCTGAGCCGCCGCCGTGCCCTCTACTTCGGCCTCTTTGCCACGTGGCTCCCGCTCGGCGCCCTCGTGCTAAGCACCGGCGGCAACCGCAGCGGCACCACCGGTTTCGATGTCGGGATCGGCGCCATCGACTACGCGCTCACACAATGCGAAGCCGTCACGCGCTACCTCGCCCTCGCCTTCTTCCCGCAGCCGCTCGTGTTCGAATACGGCCTCACGTTGTCCCGCGGCTTCGCCGAAGTCGCGCCCTACGCACTTGTCCTCGCGCCCCTCGTCGCCGCCACCGCTTGGGCAATGTGGCGCCGACCCGCGCTCGGTTTTCTCGGCGCGTGGTTCTTCGCCATTCTCGCGCCGACGTCGCTCACGCCGAGCACCGTGCAAACCATCGTCGAGCACCGCACCTACCTCTCGCTCGCCGCCCCGCTCACGCTCGCCGTCGTCCTCGCGCACACTTGGCTCGGCCGCCGTGCCGTCTGGCTCGGTGTCGTCGCCGCGCTCATCTTCGCCACGCTCACCGAGCGCCGCAACCGCGACTACCGCAGCGAACTCACCCTCTGGGCCGACACCGTCGCCAAACGCCCCGCCAACCCCGCCGCCCGCAACGGCCTCGCCCTCGCCCAACTCGCTGCCGGTGAAACCGCCGCCGCCCTTGAGCACTTCGCTGCCGCCGTCCGCCTCGCTCCCAACCGCGCCGACTACCTCGCGAACTACGCCGGCGCCCTCGCCCGCGCGGGCCGCCCCGCCGACGCGGTCGCCCGCTACGAGGAAGCCCTCCGCCTCCGCCCCGACTACGCCGAGGCCCACACCAACCTCGCACTCATTCTCAGCGAAACTGACCGCCCCGCCGACGCCCTCGCTCACGCCGATACCGCGATCCGCCTCGCCCCCGGCTACGCCCCCGCGCACCTCAACCGCGGCCTCGCCCTCGTCCGCGCCGGTCGTTCCGCCGACGCTCTCGCCTCTCTCACCGCCGCGCTTCGCCTCGATCCCGCGAGCCCCGAAGCCCACAACACCCTCGGCGTCGCGCTGATTTCCCTCGGCCGCGCCCCCGAAGCCGCGCCGCATTTCGAATCCGCGCTGCGTCTCCGTCCCGGTTATACGCAGGCCGCCGACAACCTCGCGCGCCTCCGCGCGCTCCACCGCACTCCCTCTCCGTAGCCGCACCGCTTCGACGTGCGGTTCCGCGCGTCCCGCAGCCGGCACTTCCGTTTCATCACACGCAGATTTTCATGCGCGCGGTTGCCCGCCGCGGCCCGCCCGTGCAAGTCTCCGCCTCATGGACCCCGCGTCACGCCCCGCCGCCGAGGAACACCTCGGACCCTTCCAACTCGTCCTCCTCGCCCTTTCGTTCTTCGTGCTGGCCGCCCTCGCCGCCGACACCCTTCTCGCCCTCCCCACCGAGATCTCCCGTATCTTCCACTATGTCGACACCGCCGTGTGCGCCGTTTTCTTCATCGATTTCGTCATCCGTTTCCGCGCAGCCCCGTCCAAAACCGCTTTCATGAAGTGGGGCTGGATCGACCTCGTCGCCAGCATTCCCGTCATCGACAATCTCCGCTGGGCCCGCGTCGTGCGCGTCCTTCGCGTGATCCGCCTCCTCCGCGGCCTGCGCCTGCTCCACCGCATTTTCTCCCTCCTCTTCGCGCATCGCGCCCGCGGCGGCATCGCCTCCGTCGGCCTCATCAGCTTCCTCGTCGTTTCGTTTTCCTCGGTCGGCATTCTCATCTGCGAACGCGATCCCGCCGCCAACATCCGCACCGCCGAAGACGCCGTCTGGTGGAGCCTCACCACCATCACCACCGTCGGCTACGGCGACAAATTTCCCGTCACCACCGCCGGCCGCATCGTCGCCGCATCGGTGATGGTGATTGGCGTCGGCCTCTTCGGCACCCTCAGCGGCCTCGTCGCCTCGCTCTTCCTCGGCAAGACCGAGGAAAAAATCTCCGACGACGAAACCGCGATCCTCACCGAACTCCGCACCCTCCGCACCGAAGTCGCCGAGCTCCGCGCCGATAAAAACCGCCCGCCCACCGCACCCTCCTGACACAGCGCTGTCAGCCTCCCCTGCTACCCTTCAGCATCGTTCTCTTTCCTCTTAATCTTTCTCCCGCTCCCCCGCTCTCCCCCTCATGGCTGAAACCCGCTGCACCTGGCCGACCAAACCCCTCGACATCGCCTACCACGACACCGAGTGGGGCGTGCCGCACCACGATGACCGCGCCCTCTTCGAACTCCTCATCCTCGAAGGCGCCCAAGCCGGCCTGAGCTGGTCCACCATCCTCGCCAAACGCGAAAACTACCGCCGCGCCTTCGACCATTTCGACGCCGCCAAAATCTCCTGCTACGACGAGAAGAAAGTCGCCGCCCTCCTCGCCGACGCCGGCATCGTCCGCCACCGCCTGAAAATCGCCGCCACCATCGGCAACGCCCAAGCCTTCCTCGCCGTGCAAAAAGAGTTCGGCTCCTTCGACCGCTACCTCTGGAGCTTCGTCCCCGACCGCCGCCCAATCGTCAACCGCCGCCGCACCTCCGCCGACGTCCCCACGCGCACCGCCGAGAGCGACGCCCTTTCCCAAGACCTCGCACGCCGCGGCTTCAAGTTCGTCGGCACCACCATCATCTACGCCTTCATGCAAGCCACCGGGATGATCAACGACCACCTCGTCACGTGCTTCTGCCACGCGCCCTGCTCAAAGCTGAAGTGAAGGTAAATGAAGGCGGAGCGCGTTGCCCCCCAACGCGCTGATTCGTGATCTCCGGTAGCCGCACGTGTTAACGTGCGGTTTCGCCCCCGCCCTCCCCTCCAACGCCGTAGCCGCACGTCTTAACGTGCGGTGCCCCATTCGTCGCCGCCTACCACACCGTCTCCACCACCCGAGCATCCGCGATATTGGCATCCTTCGTGATCAGCGGCAGGCGGTGGATCTTCGCGGTCGCCGCGATGATGCGGTCAAATTGATCGCCGTGCGGCAGTGCCAGAGCCGGCGCCGCAATCGCAATCTCCAACGTGATCGGCAGGACCGTCACATAGTTCAGCACCTTGCCCAACACTGCATTCGGCGAGCCCGCCAATTCGATGCGACCGGAGTGCAGGAGCAAACCGATCTCCTGCAGCGTCACATCCGAAATGGCCAACTGCTCGTAAGGCGTCGTCGCGATCGCCCGCGCGGCCTTGTGGCTCAACCGCTCCTCATCCGTCGCCGCCCAGAGCAACGCGTGGGTATCCAGCAGATATTTTACCCGGGCCATTCGTAATCAGAGCGAAGGTTTCCAGTCGTCGTTCTTGAGCGTCGGTTTGGTGAGGTCGTCGTGAAACGTAATTTTGCCCCGTGCGACCCCCAACAACGACTTCCGCGGCGCATCCGCGCTGAACAGAAACACGCCCTCCTTGTCCTTCACCCGCACCGTCTCCCCCTTGCGCGCCTTCGCCTTGAACGCGGCAAACTCGCGGAGAAACGTGCGCACATTGGTGACCATGATTTCAAGTGTCTGACAAAATGAGTTCCGTCAAGCAACCGCCCTCACCGCCCCTCCCCCGCCCGCGCCGCCGCCTCCACCTTTTCGATTTCCGCCCACGAAGGCGCGTCAGCCGCGCTCCCTTCGCGCGGGGTTCGCTCATCCCGACACCCGATTTCCTCTCGCCAGGTCACGCCGCGGCGATGGCGTGCGCCACGTCACGCTCGTTGGCACCCGTGGCGAGCATCGCACGCACCAGCAGGTCCAGCGACACATCGGCCTCGCCGGCCTCCATCTTGGCTACGCGCGACTGGCTTGAGCCCAATCGCAGGGCGAGTTCGGTCTGTGACAGTCCCAGCTTGGTTCTGCGCCCGCGCAGCTTTTCGGCTAGCGACAGCCGCATATTCACCAGCGCAGTTTCCTCCGGCTTATGGCCGATAAATTCGTCCGCCGAGCCCGTGCGCCAGCCGGCGCGTTCCAATGCTTTTCGTTTCGTCGTCTTCATGACTTGTCCCTGGGTTGAGTGATTGCGTGATACCGGTTCAGGCGGCGTTGGCAGATCGCAATAATTTCTGCCGGCGTTTGTTGAGTCTTCTTTTCAAAAATTTCGAGAATGACCACTGCATCGTCCGCGAGGTGGTAAACGATGCGCCACGTTTTCGTTTCATCCGGAATTCTGAGTTCGTGACACCGTCGGCCGATCCCCGGCAACGGGCGGGATTGAGGCTATCCCTGCAGCTCTCCGCGCTGCAAGCGCCGCAGCAACACGCCCGCTTTAATCCTCGCCTCCGTTGTGAAGGGCGGCGTCTTGATTTCCCCGTGGAGCCAAGCCAGCGGTTTGTTCGTCTGGGCCATGGGTCACCTCGATAGTTCCCGCTCTCGCTATGTCAATATTGACATAGCCACAGGTGACTCCACCTCACCGCCCTTCCCTCTCGCCGCACCTCCGCCGACGTCCCCACCCGCACCGCCGAGAGCGACGCCCTTTCCAAAGACCTCGCGCAACGCGGCTTCAAATTCGTCGGAACGACGATCATCTACGCCTTCATGCAGGCCACCGGCATGGTCAACGACCACCTCGTCACCTGCCCGCGCCACGCCCCCTGCGCGAAGCTGCGTTGAGGCGCACCACCTCCAGGTGAAGCACGCCTCAAGCGTTCGCACGTCGACACCAGCCGGTCATCGCGAGCGCGTTTGCGGCCAGGCTTCCGCGCGTTGCGCCCGATAGAGTGATGCGATGCGCATCTGGCCTCGATGCCCCGTGTGCTCGACGAGGCCGATTGGCGCGCTCCACTGCCATGAGCCGGTGACGTTGCCCGAACAACCGATCGCGTAATTTTGCGCCAGCGGCGGATTCTGCACCAAGATGCCGCCACCATCGGCGTCGCACCGCCACAGCACGCAGTTGACGGCCGACCAGCCATGACCGACCCGTCCGTTTTTGTCGCTCGCGCCCTCATCTCCCCGCCAGCTCAAGGCAAACATGAAGCCGCCGAGTCCGTTGCGATTGGTCACGGTCACACTGTCGTAGAGCACGCCCTGCGCCCAGTGCCGGTGCGGCTCTGCCACGGCCAGCGGCCGGTTGATCCGGCAGTTCAGAAACACGATGCCGGAGTCACGCACGCCGCCATTCGACGCCAACGAGTGCCGCCCCTTGGAAGTGTCACAGTTTTCAAACAGGACCAGTTGCGCACCGCCGGTCGTGAAGTTGTAACGCTTGGCCGCCGGATCTTTCGGGTCCGAGTGCGGTTCGACAGCGGAGCAATTCAGCACGGAACTGCGCGTCACTCCCGGGCCGAGGCGCACGCCCGCGTAGGAGAAATGCTCCACCTTCACATCGCGCACCCAGCAATTCTCGGCGTTGACCATCTGCACGCCCACTTCCGCATGGCCTTCTGTATCTTCACCGCGCGTATCGATCGTCACCGTCAGGCGTTCGAGGCCGCTTTCGCGGCACACCGATTCGGGGTTAAAACTAAACACTTCCGGCGTATCGAGCTTTGAGAAAATCGGTGCATCCAGTGTCACAACGATGCTGCGCCCATCGGAACCGCCGTTGCGCGCAACGCGCACGATCCTGCGCTGGTAGACGACATCGAAGGTGCCTGCCGGCGCACGGCGCCAACGCGCGACCCCGTCGGGATCGGCCTGGTCAAACCAGCCGCTGGTGGCGCGACTGCCAATGACGAGGTCGACTCCTTCCTCCACAAACAACGAATATCGAGTGTTCGGCAATTCCAGCCGCCGCGAGCCCACGGCCAATGGAGCGGTCGCTCTAATGATGGCGGTGGCGTTCGCCGGAAAATCCAAGGGATCAAACTTTCCCTCGTCGCGGTAATTCGGTCGACCGATCCTCACGACCGTGGCCGCCCGGCGTTTGCTCAGGGCAGTGCCCTCCAGGCCCGTGTTTCTCTCCGTCAGCCAGCGTCGCCGCAAGATCGTCTGCTGCGCTCCCTCGCCCGCCAAGACCACGTTGCTGGGAATCCGGAGCGTGCCGTCGATCCAATAGGTGCCCGCCTTCAGCAAGACGAGGATACGTAGAGGCGGCTCCTGGCTGGCGGGGTTCGGCTGCAGGGCGGCGGCGTCGTCAAGCTTTTGCTGCACCAGAGCCGTGTCGTCTGCCGGGCTGTTCGCAGAGTTGGATCGCGGGCGAACCTCAATCGTGCGGCCGAACGTCGCCGGCGGATCACTGCGACCGCCGGCATAGCCCGCGTAGCCGAAATCCGGCACCCGGTTGCCGCTCGTGTAGTCGAGTTTGCCTTGGCTGTTGTAGCGCACATACGCCGAGTCATACGGCTGGGCGGTAAGCGCACTCGCGCCCGCGAGCGCAAGGAGGAGCAGGGTGCCAATCTGGAGTTGTCTCATAAGAAAAAAGCGCGTCGCCCGGCGCTCAATCGATGACGGCCTCATCACCGCCGACGCTGAGCGCCGCGAGCAACTTTGCCACGTCGGCGTCAGTCGCATCAAAGCCCGGCGCGATTGACCGCGTGGCGGGATCACGGAGAATCCACCGCCCCCAGTTGGCGACTTCGTCGTCGGCCGGCAGCCGCGCCAACACCTGCTGCACAGCGGCAGCCTCTTCGCTCCAAGTCTCGAGCGGTTCCACATCACCATCCATCGTGACCCGCTGGCCGGCGCACAATGTCGCCAACCTCAACAGCCAAGGCGGGACGCCCGCCGCGCTCTGTGGCGGCACTGAAAACAGCCGATAACTGGAATTGGGCGAGGGCAACGCCGCCGTGCGCAACAACAGAAATTGCCCATCGGGCGAATAGGTCAGTCCACTCGCGGCGGGATATTCGGAACTGCGGCCAAACTTAACGGGCTCGGCCACGGGTTCGCCGGTGCGCACGTCCCAAATCATCACGATCCGCCCGTCTCCCGCCACCGCGAGGCGGGTGCCATCGGGACTGAAAGCGGCCAAACGCAGCCCGCGTTGATGCCGCAGCGGTTCGCCCACCGGCGCGCCCGTGGCGGCATCCCAGATCCGGGCCGTGCCCGCGGTCGACCAGGTGGCAAAGTGCCGCCCGCTCGAAGCCACCACGAGCCCGGCGATCTCGTGCCGGTGCCCCGGAGTCGCCCGCAAAAGTTTGCCCGTTTCCGCATCCCAGACGCGCACCTGCCCGCCCGCACTGCCCGAAAATATCCGCCGGCTGTCCCGGCTGAAAGCAGCCATCTGGTCGGCTTCGGTGCCGTCGTCGATGCGCTCCAGCGCGGCGGCTTCCCGCCGCGTCGCGACATCAAAAATCCGCACCACCCCGTCCGCAGTCTGAAACATGACTTTCCGTCCGTCCGGACTGAACGGCTCCCGCGAGATCAGGCACGACATTTCCAATTCATGCGTGAAGGGAGGGAGTTGTTGCCCGGTCCGGGGGTCCCAGCAGACCACCGATTTCCTCGGCGTAGCGGTGGAAAACGCGATCGTATGGTCTTCGTTCGTCAGCAGGTGGCCTAAATAGGCACGGGAACGATCCATGGGCATTACCTCGAGTGTCGGATTGCCGGACCGCCATCGCCACCCCGCCCACCCCCTCGCGTCGGAATAGGTTAGAAAATATTCGTCGTCCGCAAACCACCCTTCGCGACTCCAGTTCGCGATTTTCGTGCGGATCGCATCGGCGCTCACCAGAGGATACGGAAAGGTAAACACCTTCTTCACCGCGCCGGCCGACTTCGCCTCGAACGACAAGGCACCGTCTTTGTTCATCCACAGCACCCGACCCGGTGCCGATTGCATAAAGCCGGCGAGCACGCCCGATACGCTCGTGCGCCCCAGCCCCATGGATCGCGCTCCGCCGCGCCCCACCCGCAGCCGTTGGGCTTCGCCGTGCTCGGAGAAAAAAATCACGTGTGCTCCGTCGCGCGTCAGCAGCGCCGGCATCGCTTCTTTCTGCTCGCCGAGCGGCTCCGCGAGCACCGCGCCCGTGAGCCCGTCCCACGTGCGGGCCACCCCGTCGGAGCTGCGGGTCAGCAGCGTGCGACCGTCCGCACTGAACTGAATATCCGTGACCAGTCCCCGGTGCTTGAGCGTGCGCACCGTGCGGCCGGTGTCCGTCTCGACGAGGAGCGCCTCCCAATCGCGGGTCGCCAGGACATAGCGCAGTCGGTCCGGTGAAAACATCACTTGCAGCGCCTCTGTGTTCAGCGAGTTGCTCCGCGCGAGGATTTCGCCCGTCTCCGTGTTGAAGGCCCGCGCTCCGCGCTGGTAGAGCGCGACCGCCCGTTTTCCGTCGAGGCTCAACCGCACTCCTTGGAATTTCCCAAAGCTCGTCAGATTCTGGCCGGCGCCGAGCTTGGGCGTCACCGTCTTCCCAGTCGCGGCCGAGACCAAGACCATGTTGTTGGTGCCGGGGAAGCGAAACACCCACCCATCGTCTCCCACTACTTGGTATCCGCCAACCTCGTTGATTTTCGAATTCTTGATCGTGGTGTTCATACGCCCCGTCTGCGTGTCCCAAACCCACGTTGATACTCCATCGCCGGTCGAAAGGTAGCGACCGTCGGGCGCCAATCCAAGGCGCTCCCCAGCGCTCGGCGGCGCGGGAATTCTGTTCGGCCGCTCGATCGGCGGCAACCGCGGCCGACCGGTGGCGGCGTCACACACGAGCAGTGTGCCGTTCGCCAACTCAACCGCGAGGATGTCGGCGTCGCGCTCCGCCAGAGCCCACGAATGCGGCACCACCGGCGCGGCGAACTGCAGTTCTTTTTCCACCGCCCACGTGTCCAGACGCACGATCCGGAGCACACGGTCCCGGCCCTGCACATACATCCGCTTGCCGTCGCTGGACGCCCGCGCATCGATCGCCGGGGAGGGCAATACGAGCGGCGGAGCATCGGGCAGGCTGAAAGCATGCGTCGTGAGCGCCGACAGCAGCCGCGGCGTAAGGGAGAGGTTGCTCGGATCCTTTTCCGCCGCCCGCACCATATAGGCCAGCGAGTCGGCATGCCGGCCCTCCTCTTGCAATTGCAACGCCAGATCGAGGTCCGTGCGCGCGGAGAGCACGATTTGCTCCCGCTGCGCCGCTTCCGCCTGACGCTGCGCGCGGGCCCCCTTAATCGCACCAACGATCGCCAGTGCCGTGGCCGCCGCGGCTACACTCAGCCAAACCAACGCCCGCCGCGTCCGGCGTTTCGCCACGGCCAGTTCCGCCCGCTGGCGTCGCGTGTCCCGGCGCGCCTGCACCACGCCGGCCAATACATCGTGCGTCAGCTCCACGCGCTGCACCCCGCCGCGATCCTCGATCCGCAGCAGCCGGCGAGTCACCAGCACGTCGACGAAAACGCGCGTGACCCCCGGCAAGCCCAACGCCGTCTCAAGCGCAAGGCTGTCGCGGAACCCGGACTTCGTCAGCAGGTGATCCTCGACGAAGTGGTGCATCGCCTCCGGCAGATCGGCCACGCTGCGCTCGTAGAAATTGGTCAGGATTTCCTGGCGGTTGCCGGAGACGAGGTCGGCGGAGATCTGCGCCTGCCCGAGCCCGCGCCGCCGCTCGTTGAGCTCGCGACAGATCACGGAGAGGAGCGCGGGCTCGACTTCGCGTTCGGCCAACCGCGCCCCATCCTCCCCTCCGCCCCCCGCGACAAATTCCACGATGCGCTCCGCCACCCCCTCGGCGAGAAGGCGTGGCGCCGGGCGCGTGACGATCTCCACCGCCTGCGCGCCGCTCAACCGCTGTAACCGCAGACGACTGTGGACCAGTGCGGGCAGCTCCCGTTTCAGGCCCTCGAGGTCGGGCAGGAAATCCTCGCGCAACGTCAGAATCACCCGGCACGACGGCTTGTCGAAATTGAATCGCAGCGGATCCAGCGTGCCCGCATCCAGTTTTTCCCGCACCGCGGCCGGCGGCCGGTTTTCCACGAGACACGCCAGCTCGGCGAGAAACGTCCGCGAGCGCTCCCGCCGCGCCTCGTCGGTGCGTCCGAGGGTAAAAATCTCCTCGAACTGGTCGAATGCGAGCACCGGCGTGAGCAGGCGGTTCTTCGCGCTCCACACGTCCACATCCTTGCGGTGAAAGTATTCCCACAGCGTCTCGTCCGCACTGAAACCCGGCGCATCGGCTTTCTCCGCGGCAAACTCCGTCGTCAGCGCCGCCTTAACCTGCTCCGCCAACGCCGCCGCCGCCTCATCATGGTCGAGCCGCAGGTAGAGCGGCAGGTAGTCGCCCTCGCGCAAAATCGGGAAAAGCCCCGCCTGCAGCAGCGACGATTTGCCCAGCCCCGACTGCCCGAAGAGCACCGTCAGCGTATTCCGCCGCACGAGGCGCACGAGTTCCTCGGTCTCCTTCTCCCGCCCGAAGAAAAACTCCCGCGACTCTTCTGTGAACGAAGCAAGCCCCGGCCACGGGTTCTCGCGGTCAATCGCGGCAGAGGAAACTGGGAGAGGGCTGGACATCGGAGTTTTGACCACGGATTACACGGATCGCACGGATGTAATCCCCGCGATGCTGCTGTCTTGATCCGTGTTCATCCGCGTAATCCGTGGTAAAAAATTCAGAGCGGTTTTCACAGCAGCCCCCGTTCGCGTTTCCGAAAATCCCGGATCAAACGCACCATGCGCTCGACAAAATCCGGCGTCGTCACACCGCCCGCCAGGCGCGTCCACTGCACTTGCAAGAACCGCTCCGGCACCAGCGCGTCATTCTCGCTCACGGGGTCGATCAGCACGGGCAAAATAAACGGCACCGTCTCGGCAATGAGTTTGCTGCGCTCGGCGGCGAGCGTCCATTCGAGGCGGAAGTAGCCTTCGTGGCGCGCCTGCGTGTTCGCCGAGATCACCGGCACAAAAAGCGAACACGCGCGGATGTTCTTTTTGATCTGCTGGTCGAAATCGTCGCCGCCTTCGAGGCGCCGTTGGTCGAACCAAACTTCGATCCCCACGGCCTCGAGCGCATCGCGGATCTTCTTCACCGCCTCCGCATCCTGACTCGCGTAACTCAGGAAAACCGAGCCGGGCTTCATGTCTGGGCCGACGGGAGTCGCCACCGCCCGGACGTCGTGGCGAAACGTCCCGACCGTCGGCGGAAATTTCGCCAGGTAGCGCGCACTCAGCTCGCGCACGAATTCCGCCGCGTTGCCCTGTTCGAAAAGCTGCGTGCGGTAGGAAAAATTTTGCAGGAAGAGCACGAGGCCAGGTTCGTGGCGCGACCGCCGGTCGGCGACGATCTCGAGTTCCTCGCGCTGGAGCGAGAGACGCCCGCTCTTCGCGATGCGGATGAAAAAACGCGCGAGCCAGTCGGGAAACGTGTTCCCAATGAGGAGCAGGTGCGACGACTTCAGCTCGTCGAGCAGCACATTCGGCCGCTTTGATTCCGTCTGCATCGCCGTGAAAAACTCCAGCGTGTCTTCCTCGGTGATCACGTAGTCCGGCGACGCCGAGAGCCGCCCGAGCAGATGAAACACCGTCGGCGTCTCGCTCCGCCGCGCCGCCTCCGGCAGGTCCGTCGTATTGTTTGGCGAATACGCCAGAGACACCGTGCTTGCCGCGCCGGGCCGGCCGGAACCACGCTCCTCGTCGAGCGCCTGTGCCAGCAACGAATCAAACGTCGTCGTCACAAACACGTTGAAATGCCGGATGCGCGCCAGCTCGCGTAAAACCGGCGGCACCGTCGGCGCGAGTTCCTTCAGCAACGTGCGCAGGCGCGGATAAACTTCCTCGCGCCGACCGCCGCGTTGCAGATGGCGGCAGACCACGAGGTGCAACGCATCGTCGCCCGTGCAGTCCTCGGCCGATACCCGCAGCCGCTCCGCGAGTTTCTGCGCGAGCACACTCATCAGCGGCACCTCGCCGCCGGCTCCATCAGGCACCGTCACCAACTCCGCACCGATAATGGGAATGACACGCTTCTCCCCGATGTATTCGAGAAGATCGTCCCAAAAAAATTCCTGTGCGGTGGGAGCTGGGGAAAGCACGGCGCCGCAATTTTTGCCCGCTGCGCCGCCCCACGGTCAAGCGCGGCTTCTGTCAGGTCGCCATGACGCACGAACCTCCGCCCCAACAGTTCCGCCTATTCGTCGTTCTCCGGCAACCCCAACGACCGCCGCAACGCCTTCTTCCGATTCTCCTCTGCCTTCTCGCGCAACCGATCTTCCACCGGCACCGCGAACACGGTTTTTCCCTCCAGCACGCAGCCCCGCCGCCCCGGCACGCAATCCGTCTTCAACCGCAGGCAGCGGTCTTCCTCGGGCGAAAAATGCGGACACGAGAAACTCATCGTCGATGCACCGGGCCTAGCAATTTTTCGCCCCCGCGTCTCGTCCCGAATCAAGTTTTCTCCCGAAGCCGCCATTAGACTTGAGCGCCGCCGCGCGTCGTGCCGCACTCTCAGCACCCCATGACTCAGCCGACGCCCCCCGCGCCCCGCGAAGCCACCCGCCTCAGCGAACTCACGCCCCAGCAGAAAAAATCCGGCCTCGCCGCGTGGCTCGGCTGGACCTTCGACGGCCTCGAACTCCACCTCTACACCCTCGTCGCCGGCCCTCTCGTGATGCAGCTCCTGCACACGACCGATGCCGCCAACCCCGCGGTCAACGAGAAGAAAGCCTACATCCAGGCCGCGTTCCTCGTCGGCTGGGCACTCGGCGGCGCCTTCTTCGGCCGCCTCGGCGACATTCTTGGCCGCAGCCGCGCGCTCACGCTCACGATCATCACCTACGCCGTCTGCACCGGTCTCTGCAGCTTCGCCCAAACGTGGGAGCAGCTCATGATCTTCCGCTTCATCGCCGCCCTCGGCATCGGTGGCGAATGGGCCGTCGGCGCCTCGCTCCTCGTTGAGACGTGGCCCAAAGCGTGGCGCCCGTGGATGGCCGCCGTCCTCCAAACCGGCGTCAACACCGGCGTCCTCTTCGGCGCGATTTTCGTCGGCCTCCTCATGACCTACATGCCCGCCGGCTCCGAGCGCTGGGTGTTCCTCATCGGCGTCCTGCCCGCGCTGCTGGTTTTCTGGATACGCAAACACGTCCCCGAGCCCGACACCTGGCAAAAGGCCGAACACACCGTCACGAAAAAACCGGGTGCCGCCGCCCTCTTCCAAGGCACCGTGCTCTCCACGACGCTGCGCACCACGCTCGTCTGCGCGCTCGGCCTCTCCGCGTGGTGGCTGTTTCTCTTCTGGCAAACCCAGCACCTGCGCAAAGTCCTCGCCGATGCCAACACGCCCGCCGCCGACGTCACATGGCTCGTCTCCGCCGCTTTCTTTGCCTTCAACGCCTGCTCCGTCGTCGGCAACTTCGGCGCCGCCTGGCTCGCCCAACGTTTTGGCAACCGCCGCGCCATCGTCGTGATGTTCATCGGTCTCGCCGCCGGTATTTTCGGCGCATACGTCATTCCGCGCGGCTTCGGCGCGCTCGCGTGGTTCTGGCTGCCGCTCGGCGGATTCTTCGGCGGCGTGTTCGGGTTGTTCACGATGTATCTGCCGCCGCTTTTTCCCACGCTGCTCCGCACGACCGGCGCCGGTTTCTGTTACAACATCGGCCGCATCGCCGCCGCCGTCGCCTCGATCGTGTTTGGTCTGCTTGCCCCCGTCGGCGATTTCCGCGGCGCGCTCCTCTGGGTCAGCGTGATCGCCGCCTCCGCCGCGCTCTGCTCGTGGTGGCTCCCCGAGCGCACTCACGAAAACGAAGCGACTTAACGGAGCGGCGGTTTTCCAACCGCCGCAGCTTTCGATATCCCGCGAACGCGCCTCAAAACCGCGCGTGCTTCACCAAAAAATCCACGATCGGCGCCGGATCCTTCAAGCTGTGCGGATGGTGATCCACGCCGTCCTTCACGATCACTTGAATCAGGCAGCCGAGTTCACGGTAGCGCCGTTCCAGCACCGCGGTGTTTTCGGCCAACGGCACCGTTTTATCCGCCCCGCCGCACACCGATAAGATCGGCACGCCCGCCTTCGCCACTGCGGCGACATTGTCGAGCGGGCCGCCCTTGAACACCGCGACCGTTTCCTCGGTGAGCCCGTAAACCGCGAGACACTCGCGCCATTCCTTCGACTCCCGTTTCCTCCCGGGCCAACTCCGGATATCGAGCACCGGCGCATCGAGGTAGAGTGCCGCGACTTTCTGCGGATGCGCCGCCGCGTAGTTAAACGCATACAACCCACCGCGGCTGAATCCCTCCAGGACCACGCGCGGCGCCAGTCCGAGTTCCTTCGTCATGTGCGCGTGAAACACCTCCATCAACGCGATCGCCTTCGGCGCGCCATACATGTTTTGCGCGTTCAGATACGCGACGTGCCACCCGCGCTCCAACAACGCGAGGTCGCCCTGCGGTTCGTGCCCAAAGAATTCCGTGCGCCAAATCCACGGCCGCCCCGCCGCCGCCGTCTTCGGTTTCACCACGAGGCATGCGCGCCCCGCCACTTGAAAATCTACGCGCTCATAGCCGTTCCACACCGACTGTTTGCTCGCCGCCGCCGCGACGCCCGCCGCGCTCTCCGCGCCCACCGCCGCCTGCCCCGCCCCGCTCGCGATCATCAGACCCAGCAAAAAAAATTTCATCCCCCACCCTCCGCCACGCCCACCCCACCTCGCAAGCGCGAACCCCACCCGCGAACCCGCACTCGATTTTTCTCCATCACCTCTCCATCTCTCCCGTCTCTCTTTCTCTGCTTCCCTCCCTCTCACCTTTCCTCCGTCTCCGCTCCGCATGGCCAAACTCTACTTCTACTACTCGGCGATGAACGCCGGCAAAAGCACTGTGCTCCTCCAGTCGAGCTACAACTACCGCGAACGCGGCATGCGCACGCTCTTGTTCACGCCGGCGATTGACCACCGCGCGGGCACCGGCCGCATCGAGTCCCGCATCGGCCTTCGTGCCAGCGCCACCGCCCTGCAAACTTCCGACAACCTTTTCAACCGCGTGCGTGCCGAGCACTCCGCCAATCCCGTCGCGTGCGTCCTCATCGACGAGGCCCAGTTCCTCACTTCCGACCAAGTGTGGCAGGCCGCCGACGTCGCCGATACCCTCGAAATCCCCGTGCTCTGCTATGGCCTGCGCACTGATTTCAAAGGCAACCTCTTCTCCGGCAGCGCCACGCTCCTCGCCCTCGCCGACGATCTCACCGAGCTGAAAACGATCTGTCACTGCGGCCGCAAAGCCACGATGAACCTCCGCATCGACGCCACCGGCCACGCCGTGCGCGACGGTGCCCAAGTCGAGATCGGCGGCAACGACCGCTACGTCGCCATGTGCCGCCGCCACTTCAAAGACGCCCTCACCGGCGACGCCGTCGCCCCGCACGCCACCCCGCTCCCCCAGTCCGCCTCGCCCTTTCCTCGTCCCGCCTGACGCGACCGCTCCGCCGCTTCCCACCGCTCCCATGACCGCCCCCGCGCCCGCCTCGCATCTCATTTTCCTAGGCACCTACACCAAAAACGGCAGCCGCGGCATCTACACGGTTCACCTCGACGCCGCCACCGGCGCCCTCTCGTCGCCCACGCTCGTCGCCGAATCGCCCGACCCCGCTTGGCTCACACTCTCGCCCGACAAAAAATTTCTTTACGCCATTCACCCCTCGACCGCGCTCGCCACCGGCTACGCCGTCTCTACCTCCGGCCCGACCGCCGCCCTCACCCCGCTCGCCGCCCCCGCGTCCGCCGCCTTCCCCGCCCAACCGCCCTCACACCTCGCCGTCGACGCCACCGGCCGCGTCCTCCTCGCCGCCAATTACCGCGAAGGCTACGTCGCCGCGATTCCGCTCCGCACCGACGGAACGCTCGGCCCGCCTGCGAAAATCCAACACACCGGTCGCGGCCCCGACCCCAAGCGCCAAGATGGCCCCCACGCCCACTCCGTCACCGTCTCGCCTGATAACCGCCATGTGATCGTCTGCGACCTCGGCCTCGACAAAATCTTCTCCTACTCCCTCGACCGCGCCAGCCCTGAGCCCGCCGAATGGGCCGCCGTCACGCTCGCGCCCGCCGCGTCCCCGTTTGTTGCCACCGCTCCCGGTTCCGGCCCCCGCCATTTCAAATTCTCCGTCGACGGCCGTTTCGCCTACGCGATCACCGAGATGGGCGGCACCATCGAAGCGTTTGCCTACACCGCCGCCACCGGCGCCCTGACGCCCCTCCAAGTCATCTCCAGCCTCCCCGCCGATTTCACCGGCTTGAAATGGGGCGCCGAAGTCCGCGTCCACCCCGGCGGGCGTTTCCTCTACGCCTCGAATCGCACCCACGACAGCCTCGCCGTCTTCGCGATCGCCCCCGACACCGGCCGCCTCACCTTGGTCGTGATCGTCCCGACCGGAGGAAATAATCCGCGCAACTTCGCGCTCTCGCCCGACGGCCATTGGCTCGTCTGTGCGCACCAAGATTCTTTCAACCTCACCGTGTTTCGTGTCGATCAAGCCTCCGGCCGGCTCACGCCCACGCCGCACACCGCCTCCGTGCCGATGTGTGTTTGCGTGCTTTTCTACGGTTGAAACCCGGGCCGCTTCGCCTGCCAATAGCCCGCATTACTCTTCCTTCTGCCCCACCCGCGCACCGCTCATTAGTCTAATTCACCCACCACCTCACCCGCGCGCCCGTTGACTCCCCTTCCTCGGGCCGCATCGTCTCCCAACCCCCTTATGGTAAGTCCAAACACTCCCGAAACCCCGGGTGGCGCCGCAGCTCCGACTGCCGCACCCCGCTCCATCCACGACGTTGTCATCCGACTCGCCGGTAACTCCCAAGACGGCATCCAGTCCGTCGGCGGATTCCTCGCCCGCCTCGCGGGTCGCAGCGACCAGGACGTCATGACCTACATGACGATCCCGTCCACGATCTCCGGCGGACCGTCGATCTTCCAGGTGCGCATGGGCACCGGCGACATTCTCTCCGCCGGCGACCGCGCCGACATGCTCGTCGCGTTTTACCAACACAGCTACGACGCCCACATCGGTGCCCTCCGCCCCGGCGGCGTGCTCCTCTACGATGCGGATCACGTTAAGCCCGTCGAGGGCGACAAACGCTTCACCCAGATCGCCGTCCCGATCACCAGCGGCACCGTCGAAGCCGTCGGCGGCGCCGGCAAAGAGAAGGGCAAGAACATCTACATCATGGGCCTCATCGCCCGGATCTTCGATCTCGATGTCCAAAAACTCGCCGGCCTCATCAAGGAGCGTTTCGGCGGTAAAAACGAAGACGTCGTCCGCAACGCCATGCTCGCGTTCGACGCCGGCTACGCCTGGCCCCAGAACAATATTCGCGACCTCTTCTACCGCTTCGAAGCCGTCGAAGGCGTCGTCCCCTCCGGCCGTCCGCAGATCACCCTCGATGGCAACAGCGCCGTCGCCTACGGCCTCATCGCCGCCGGCGTCCGTCACGGTGCCGGTTACCCGATCACCCCGTGGTCCTCGATCATGGAGATCCTCCGCACCGAGCTCCCGAAATACGGCGGCATCTTCGTCCAATGCGAAGACGAGATCGCGTCCATCTCGACTGCCCTCGGCTTCAGCTACACCGGCCAGCTCGCCATCACCGGCAGTTCCGGCCCCGGTCTCTCGCTGAAGATGGAAGCCCTTGGCTGGGCCACCATGGCCGAGATGCCCCTCATCGTCATCAACGTGCAGCGCGGCGGTCCTTCCACCGGCATGCCGACCAACGTCGAGCAATCCGACCTCATGCAGGCCATCTACGGCTCGCACGGCGACGCCCCTCGCGTCGTCCTCTCGCCCAAAAATGTCGAAGACTGCTTCTACATCGCGATGGAGGCCTGCCGCATCGCCCGCGAATATTCGACTCCCGTCATCGTTCTCACCGACCAAGCCGTCTCGACCCGTATCGAGGCCTTCGATGAGCCCGATCTCCCGAAGATCATGGTGAAGCCCGGCGCCGACCTCAGCCCGCGCCCCGCCGACTTCAAACCCTACCCGCTCAACGCCCTCACCCGCCACGCGCCCCCCGGCTCCGTGGTCGGCTCCGGCAAATACCCGACCGTCACCGGTCTCGAGCACGACGAACTCGGCCATCCCACCGGCAGCTCCAAGCTGCATACGCAGATGACCATCAAGCGCCGCGAGAAGATGAAACAGCTCGCCGCCACCCTTCCCGCCCCCGAGCTCAGCGGCGATTCCAGCGGCGAGGCCCTCCTCGTCACTTGGGGTTCGAATTGGGGTCCGGGCCGCGAAGCCATCTCGCGCGTCCGCAAGGTCGGCATCAAAGCCGGTCACCTGCACCTGCGTCACCTCAACCCGCTGCCTCCCGGTCTCCCGGAGACGTTTGCCCGCTACCACAAGATCATCGTCGCCGAAATCAACGACGAGGGTCTCTACGGTTACGGCCAACTCGCCATGATGCTTCGTGCCGCCTACGCGAATCCCTCCATCGTGAGCGTCACCAAGTGCGACGGCCTCACCTTCAAGGTCAGCGAAATCGTCTCCGGCATCGCCAAACACGTCGAAAGCCAGGCCCTCGACGCCACCCTTGGCGTCGCTCGTGTCAGCCCGCTCGCCCGCGCCTAAAACACTCGTAGGGGCGCGGCTCGCCCGCGCCTTTTCCTCTCTCAACCCTCAACTCTCAGCTCATTCCATGTCCGCTACTGCTATCGCTACTCCGCCCCCCGCCCCCGGGGCCCCGCTCACGAAGAAAGTCCTCACCGCCGATCACCCCACGTGGTGCCCCGGCTGCGGCGACTTCGCCGTGCTCGCCTCGTTCTACCGCGTCCTCGAAAAACTCCAGTATCCCCACGAGAAGATCGTGACCTTCGCCGGCATCGGCTGTTCGTCGCGCTTCCCGTATTTCGTCAACACCCACGGCGGCCACTACATCCACGGCCGCGCGCTGCCCTTCGCCGCCGGTATCAGCCTCGGCAACGATGACCTCCACGTCTTCGTCTTCGGCGGCGATGGCGACGGTTTCTCCATCGGCGGCAACCACCTCGTCCACACCGCCCGCAAGAACGTCAACCTCACCTACGTCATCATGGACAACTCCGTCTATGGCCTGACGAAGAAGCAGACGTCCCCCACCTCGCCCATCGGTTTCAAAACGAAGACCGACCCCACCGGCGCGATCGACCAACCGATCAACCCGATGCGCACGCTCCTCAACACCGGCGCCACCTTCGTCGCCCGCAGCCACGCCACGCAGGTCAACCACATGGTTGAAATGATGACGCGCGCCGCGAAGCACAAAGGCTTCTCCGTCGTCGAGATTCTCTCCGAATGCGTCGAGTTCTACGAAGGCGCCTTCGACGCCGCCGTCCCGCGTAAAGGCGGCACATGGTCCCTCATTCAGGAAAAGAAAAACGACGGCACCCCCGAGGATGCCGACCGCCATGACGTCACCGACGAAATCGCCGCGTTCAAACTCTCTCAACAAGCGTGGCCCGGTTCCTTCGGCGTCTTCTACGAGAGCAACGCCCGCAAAACGAAGAACGAACTCGAAGCCGAGCTGATCGCGAAGGCCAAGGAGCGCACCAAAAACGCCTCCGACCTCCAGCTCCTCCAGAGCACGTTCTCCAAGATGCGCTGAGCCTCCTTCCGGAGCGGCGGTTCTCCAACCGCCGACAAAAAAGGGCCGGTCACCAGACCGGCCCTTTTTCGTTTTTAAGAATTACCTGCTCACGCCATTCGCGTCAGCGCCCAGCTCTCGATCACTTCCCCGCAAACAATTCCTTAAAGCTCTGCGCCGTCTGTTTCGGGTCATCTTTGATCTTCACCCACCAACGGCCGTCCTTTTTTACCATCGATTCGGCATCGGTATCGCCCTGACCACGGACCATCACCTGAAAGTGAATCTCGGCCGAGTCGGCGGTGAGCGAGCGCACGAAAATGATGCTCACGGTCGCATCCTTGAGCACTTCAAACAGCTCCGGACTGCCCGCCGCGACGATGCGGTTGAGCCCCGCAAACACTTCCACCGCCGTCATCGTCTCGCGGGCCTTGCCCACCGTCTTGCCGAAAAACGCCGCGAGCACTTCGGGTGCGTCTTTGGCCTTGCTGCTCTGGTTCGCGAGAAACACCGGCAGAACCGCCGCCTTCGTCGCCTCCAAATCGGCGGGCAACACGTCCGCCGCCGCCTTCGTAAAATCCTTCTTCGAATAGGACGCCCAGTAGCGCTGAAACGCGTCTTCGACGGGCTTGGTGTCCGCCGCAAAAGACGCGGTCGCGACGAAAAGAGAGAGCAGAAACAGAAAGGTTTTCTTCATGGTGGGTCGGTGAAAAGGAAGACAAGAGCCACGCCCGCACGACCAAGGCGAGCTTGTTTTGGCATCCTCGCTCGCCGCCGTTTCCCGCTTCCAACCGCACCAAATCCTTCAATTCTCCCCCACCGCTCCCGGGCATCCTCCTTATTTCACTTTCACGATGAAACGCCTCTTCCTCGCCTTTTTGCTCCTCGCCGTCGCGCTGCGCGCTTCGCCCGAGACCGACACGCTCATCCGCCTCACTCGTGAGTTCGACACCGCGCTCGCCTCCGAAAACCGCGCCGCCCTCTCCGCCCTGCTCCACGCCGACTACGCCTACACCGGCCCGGAATTGCCTCCGCTGCCGCCCACGGGCCCACCGATGCCGGTCGTCGATCGACGCCTCTTTTTGCTCGGCGGCGAAAGCACCGATCTCGTCGCCCGTGTCGTCGGCCCGACCGCCATCGTCACCGGCGCCTACACCGTCAACCAACGCCTCACCCACCCGCGGTTTCTGTCGCGCGGCCGTTTCACCAGCACATGGGTGCGTGACGGCGCTCGTTGGCTGCTCATCGCCGAGCATCGCTCCCTCAACGACGTGCTCGAGTGGGCGCCTTCCGCCGCCGAGCAGCCGCGCGCCGCCTCGACCCCGCCCGTCGCCGCGGCCGAACTTCCCCCCGCCGCCTCCGCTCCCTTCGCCTCGACCGACAACACCAAAAAAACCGGCCGCGAAGAAACTCACTCCCGCCACGGCCACCTGCCTCGCACCATTACCCGCCTCTTCCGCACCTACGAGCCCACCCAACTCGGCTACACCAAAGACCAGGGCGACGATCCGTTCCTCGATTTCAAATTCTCCGCGATGTTCGCCCTCCATCCCGGCGCCTCTGACTACCCCGATCCCGTCCGCCGCAGCACCCGCGAGCCCTTCCTCCGCGACATCGGCTACACCGGCCCCAATTTCTATTTCGCCGGCACGATCCGCGCCGGCCAATACCTCGGCACCCGCCCCTCCTCCCCCGTCGTCGGCAAACGCTTCAATCCCCTGCTCGCCGTCCGCTTCTGGGCCACCGAAAAAAATTCCGGCTACGGCCTGGGTCGCCCCCACCGCGAATCCGAGGACAATTTCCTCGAGTTCGTCTACGGGCACGAGTCCAACGGCCAGTTCATCGCCAGTCCCGGTCGCTTCGACGACCAACTCCGCGTCTACCTCAACCAAGCCCGCGACGCCGCCACACCCGCCGCCTCCGTCCTCGCCCGCAGCACCGCCTACCTCTCGGCCCGCGACAATATCAGCCGCGGCTGGGACTACGTGGGCGTCCAGTTCGCGCGCGATTGGGACACCGATTTCTTCCAGTCGTGGGCCCCCGAAGCGACCATCGCGATGCGCGCAAAATTCAACTACTTCCTCCGCAAGGGTCTCCTCCAAGGCGACTCCGAAGAGTTCAACTCGTCGTGGGAATCCTCGCCCGCCGGCCTCTTCCCCGACCCCGAGGGCAAAGCCCGCAAATACGTCGACGGCCTCTCCTTCCGTTTCACGCTCACCGTCGCCCCGCCGCGCAAACTCGCCGAACTCTCCGGCTGGGAGAAAATCCTCCGCTTCGAGCGTCGCTACGCCGTCACCTTCAACACCGGCTACGCCCAACCCTTCCGCTACAACACCGTCAAAGCCGAAGCCGGCCTCAACATCTACGGGCTCCCGCTCATGATGTGGTATCGTTACGGCTACAACAGCGACCTCATCGACTACTACCGCCAGGACCACAGCTACGGCCTGAGTCTCTCTTTCTGGAATTTCTGACCGCCGACGGTTTCGCCACCGCCGCTGCCCTTTTCGTCGCCGCCAACGTGCGCGCGGACTACCGCGCGCCAAACACCTGTAACCAAACCACCCCGGCGTGTGTCCTTGTGCCACCGTATCCACCCGATGCATCTGCCCACCACACCAGCCACGCCCGCCGCTCCGCAACCTCCCACGTCTCCGCCTCCGCTGCGCCTCTGGCCCGGCGTCGTGATCGTGGCCCTGCAGTGGTTCGCCCGTTTTGTCCTCCCGGTGTTCGCCCCCGAGGCGATGCCGATCGGCGTGCTGGCCGGCCTCGCGGGCGGTCTCGCCGTTATCCTCTGGTGGCTCTTCTTCAGCCGCGCCGCGTGGAGCGAACGTCTCCTCGCCGTCGGCGCGATGGGGATCGCCATCGTCGCCACGTGGCGCCTCGTGCACCCATCCGTCGCCACCGGCATGATGGGCCTGATGTTTTTCGTCTACGTTTTCCCCGGCCTCAGCCTCGCCTTCGTCGCGTGGGCCGTCGCCGGTCGCCGCCTCGCCGCCGGTCCACGCCGCACGACGATGCTCGCCGCGATCGCGCTCGCCTGCGGCGTGTGGACCCTCGTCCGCACCGGCGGATTCTCCAGTGATCTCAATCACGATTGGGCCTGGCGCTGGGCGCCCACCCCCGAAGACCGCCTGCTCTCGCGCACCGCCACGAAAACGCCTCCCGCCGCACCGCCCGCCGCAACGCCCCCACCCATCGCGCCCGCCGCGGCCAAACCCACCGTGAACTGGCCCGGCTTCCGCGGCCCGCAGCGCGACGGCCTCCTGCGCGGCACCAAGATCGCGACCAACTGGACCGCCACGCCTCCCATCGAACTCTGGCGCCGGCCGGTCGGTCCCGGCTGGTCCTCCTTCTCCGTCAGCGGCGACCTCGTCTACACGCAGGAACAACGCGGCGAAGAAGAAGTCGTCGCCTGCTATCGCCTCACCACCGGCGAACCCGTCTGGAGCCATCGCGACCTTACGCGTTTCTGGGAATCCAACGCCGGCCCCGGTCCGCGCGGCACGCCCACGCTCGACACCGGCCGCGTCTACACCTTCGGCGCCACCGGGGTGCTCAACTCCCTCGACGCCCTCACCGGCGCCGTCGGCTGGTCGCGTAACGCCGCCACCGATACCCAGGCGAAACTCCCCGACTGGGGTTTCTCCAGTTCCCCGCTGGTCGACGGCGACCTCGTCATCGTCGCCGTCGGCGGCACCCTCGCCGCCTATGATCGTGCCACCGGCGCCCCGCGCTGGACCGGCCCCGCCGACACCGCGAGCTACAGTTCGCCGCATCTGCTGGAGATCGACGGCGTGCGCCAAATTTTCCTCATGAGCGGCGCCGGCGCTACCAGCGTCGCCCCCGCCGACGGCAAAGTCTTCTGGCAACACGCGTGGAAAGGCTTCGCCATCGTGCAACCCGCGCAGATCGCCCCCGGCGAATTCCTCATCAGCACCGGCGACCGCACGGGCTCACGCCGTCTTCACGTTGCCCAAAAAGCCGGCGCCTGGACCACCGAGGAGCGTTGGACGACCAACAAACTCAAAGCCTACTTCAACGACTACGTCGTGCACCGCGGTCACGCCTACGGTTTCGACGGTGGCATGCTCGCCTGCATCGACCTCGCCGACGGCGTCCGCAAATGGAAAGGCGGCCGCTACGGCGCCGGCCAACTCATTCTCCTCGCCGATCAAGACATCCTGCTCGTGCTCTCCGAACAAGGCGACCTCGCCCTCGTCTCCGCCGTCCCCGCCGACTTCGCCGAACTCGCCCGTCATAATGCGATCGAAGGAAAAACTTGGAACCACCCCGTCCTCGCCGGCGACACGCTCCTCGTCCGCAACGACCGCGAAATGGCCGCCTTCCGCCTCCGCTGACCGCGCTCCTCCGAACGGAGCGGCGGTTTTCCAACCGCCGTTTCTCTCACCGCGCCTCACAGTTTCCGCACCACGCCCACATCGCCAACCATCCGACGCAGCAGTTGCTGGATGAGCCGCAGATTTTCGACGCCGCCCTGCACTCGAAACGGCACGGTGCCGCGTTCGGGCACATAGACGCAGTAGCGTCCGCCAAACACGAATACCACCGCCGCATTCTCACGCGCCGCCGCTCCCGAGCCCTGCGCGAAAACCACGACGTTCACCGGACGCCGTTTCGCCAGCCGCTCGCCCACGATGCTCGCATCGCGGATTGCCGGATTGGCACTCGCCAATTCCGCCCCGGGCATCGCCGCCGGTGTCTGTGGAAAATCCGCCATGTAGAGCGGAAACTGCGCCTTTACCTTTGCATAGCGCGCCACCACTGGAGCCGCCATCACGTCGGCCAAATCTCGTTGCGCCGACTCCACCGCGAGCGCCGTCCACCCAAAATTCACATCCCAACACCACAAGCGTCCCGCTCGCTCTACGATCGCTACGGCGTGCCCGGCCACGACTTCCTCTTCTTCTTTCGCGCCCCAGCGCAGCAGTTTCGCCCACGCCTCCGCGCCATATTTCTCCTGCCACGCGTCCCACACCGCCACCGACTCCACGAAACATCCGTTCGGCACTGCCATCGGCGCATGCGGAAATGGCGGCTTTTCGGCAGCGCTCATCGCACCACCGAGCATCATCAAACCGGCGAAAAGTTTGACCAGGAATTTCACGGCTGAACACGGATAAAGTTCTCCCTGATCCGTGTCTATCCGCGCGATCCGTGGTCCCAACTCCGTTGGCCGCTCAATACTCGCGCTTCGTATTGATGCCCGGCTGCGGAATCGGATAACGCCCGTTCGCGTCTGGCTGCAGCGGCGCCGGCGAGTCCTTCGTCAGCGTGTCGAGACCCGGTGCAAACTCGTGGTCGCAGTTCAGCATTTCGTCGTATGTAACCGCGCGCCCCGTGTGCGCCGCCATGCGACCCATCGAGGTCACGAGGCTCGCCTCCACGCCACGCTTCACCTCGTTGTAAGGTTGGTCCGCGCGAATCGCCGCGATCAAATTGTCCCACTCAAGCTGGTAAGGATTCGGCTCCGGTTGCGGGAACGCCCACACGAGGTTCTCCGGCGTCAACGTGTGCCCTTTGTAGATCCGCGCTTTCGAGGGGATGTGCCCCTTCTCCGAGACGACGGCGAGGCCCTTGGTGCCATGCGCCCAACTGGAGTGGTCCGCCGCCGCGCCCGTCTGACAACGCCCTTCGAGAAACAATTTCGCGCCGTCGCCAAAGGTATACTCCACCGAGTAGGCGTCAAAATTTTGGTCGATGCTGTCGCCGCGGTAATGGCGGCCGCCGTTCGCCTGCGCCTTCACCGGCCACGCGCCTTTCATCCACGAGCACTCGTCGATATTGTGGATGTAGAAATCGCTGAACGCCCCGCCGCCCGACCACATGAAACTGTGGAAACGCTCGATCTGATACATCAGGTCCGTCTTGTCCGCGGGCTTCGGCGGCGACGCGAAAAAGCCGATCGGCCCGTGCAACCGATACGCACGCATCATGAGCAAATCGCCGATCTGTCCCTGCTGGATGCGATCCGCCAGTTCCCCGCGCGCCTTGCAGTGCCGGCACATCAACCCCACGCCGACTTTGAGATTTTTCCGCGCCGCGTCCTCGCCGAGCAGCAGCATCCGTTTGCTCGTCGGGCCGTCGACCGTGACGGGTTTTTCCATGAACACATTCAGCCCCTTCGTGATCGCGTAGTTGAAATGCACCCAGCGAAACGCCGGCGGCGTCGCGAGGATCACCACGTCGCCCGGCTTCAGCGCGTCCATCGCCGACTTGTAGGAATCAAGTCCGATAAACCGGCGATCCTCAGGCACGTCGAGCAGCGTCGGTTGCGCGGCAAACTGCTTCGTGAGTTTCGCATGCGAAGCCGCCAGCCGCGCGGGAAACACATCCGCCATCGCCACGAGTTTGATCGGTCCACTCTTCGTCGAGAGCGCTTGTCCCGCCGCACCCGAACCACGTCCGCCGCAGCCGACGAGCGCGACTTGGATCATGTCGCTGCCCGCCGCATGCACGTAGGGCAACGTCACTCCGGCGAGCGCCGACACCGTCGCGAAGCGACCGGTGTGTTTGAGAAAATCACGACGAGAGAGCGGATCGGGGGTGGGGATATTCATGGGGAAGCAAACGGAAAAACTAAGAACACACTGCGATACCGCGATCCAACCCGCCCACACTCTCTGCGTCAACGGGCGGCTGTCCCGTTTTCACCTTCAGCAGCCGCCCGCCTTCGCCGTCGCTCAGCGACGGAACGACTTCGTGAAATCCTCGGCCGTCGTCTCCACAACTTTCTTTTCGTGACGCGACTCCGCGATAAGCTGGTTCAATTTCGTTTCCCACGCCGCGCTGTCCATCGGCATCTCGACCGTCTGGTTGATCAGCGAAGAGTAGAGCAACACGTTGGCCAACTCCACCGAGCCCATGCCGTCGGCCCCGGGCGCGATGAGCGGTGTGCCGTCGAGGATCGAATCGACGAAATTCTGCATGAGAATCCCGTGCGGGTTGTTCGCCGTGTCGAACGGGATGTCGATGTTCCACACCTCGGGCTTCGCGAAGCCGCTCTTCGAGGTCTGGCTAAACTCGATCATGTCGGCGTCGTTCCGCGTGAAGGAGACCTTGTTGTTTTCCAGCACGATCTTGCCGCGCGTGCCGGTGATTTCGAAGCGGTTCGTGCCCGGCGCTTCGCCCGTGGACGAGATAAACACGCCCGTCGCCTTGTTCGGCCACTCGAGGTAGGTCGTGATATTGTCCTCGACCTCGATGTTGTGGAAACGCCCGAGCTGGCAGAAACCGCGCACGCGCGCCGGCATACCGCAGAGCCATTGGAGCATGTCGAGTTGGTGCAGGCATTGATTGAGGAGCACGCCGCCACCCTCGCCCTTCCACGTCGCCCGCCAGCCACCGCTCGCGTAGTAAGCCTCCGTGCGGAACCAGTCCGTGATGATCCAGTTGATGCGCACGATCTCGCCGAGATCGCCGCCTTGGATGAGCTTGCGGATCTTTTGGTAACGCGGCTCCACGCGCATTTGAAACATTCCGGCAAACACCTGCTTCGGGTGTTGCTGCGCCGTCGCGATCAACCGCTCGGCGTCCGCCTTGTGCGCCGAGATCGGCTTTTCCACCATGATGTGCAGCCCCGCCTTCAGCGCCTCGATGCCGATCGTCGTGTGAAGAAAATGCGGCGTCGCGATCACCAGCGCGTCGATCTCGCCCGAGCGGATCATGTCGGTGCAGCTCGCAAACGTTTTCAAACCCGGCCGCCCCTCGAAGGGTTTCAACCCGGGCGCGTAGGCGTCGCTGACCGCCGTCAGCGTGCAGCGGGAGATTTTATTTTCGAGCAGGTAGCCCGTGTGAAACTTGCCGATGTTGCCGAGACCGACGATGCCGAGACGAACGTTTTTCATAGAGGGTAGTGAGGAGCAAAGAGTGTCTCCCCGCGCGAAAAGCGGCGGCAACTTCTTTCCGCGAAATTCTCGCCCGTCGCTCGCATCGGACCGGCGGTTTCCCAACCGCCCCCCTCGTCCGCCCCCAGCACACCGCGACCCGAAACCTTACAATTCTGTAATGTCCCAGAAAGGCCGCAGAGAAAACGCCGTGCTATCTTCTGCTCACGTTCAGAGCACTTCGTTCACTCAACACCACTCCATCATCCAAATCTCTCCAACCATGAATCCTCCACAATTCGTTCCTGTCCTCGCCAACCGCACTCCCGCCAAGTCCCGCGTCACCGCCTTCGCCGCCATCGGCCTCTTCGCTCTCGCCGGCGCGCTTGTCGGTGCCTCGGCCACCGGCTCCTCCAAATCCTCCATCGAACTCAAACGCGACGCCACTCCCGTGGCCCGCGGCCAACTCGAAGCCGCCAGCTTCTCGAACGTTGTGAAACGCGTCTCGCCGGCGGTCGTCAAAATCACCACCGAGACCAAGTCCAAGCGCGTCGCCGCCCAGCTTCCGCCCGGCTTCGACAATCCCGCCTTTCGCCAATTCTTCGGCGGCCGCATGCCCGATATGCAGACGCAGCCCCAGAACGGTCTCGGCTCCGGCGTCATCGTCAGCACCGACGGCTACGTCGTCACCAATAACCACGTGATCGACGGCGCCGATGTCGTCACCGTCGCCCTCACCGACGGCCGCGAGTTCAGCGCCAAAGTCGTCGGCCGCGATCCGCAGACCGACCTCGCCGTCGTGAAGATCGACGCCAAGGATCTCCCTGCCGTCACCTTCGCCGACAGCGCCAAGGCCGAGGTCGGGGACCGCGTCCTCGCCATCGGCAATCCCTTCGGTATCGGCGAAACCGTGACGAGCGGCATCGTCAGCGCCAAGGGCCGTAACATCGGCATCCTCGCCGAGGTCGAAGGCTACGAAGACTTCATCCAGACCGACGCCGCGATCAACCCCGGCAACTCCGGCGGCGCCCTCGTCGACGTCAACGGCCGCCTCCTCGGCATCAACACCGCCATCCTAAGCCGCAGCGGAGGTTTCCAAGGCGTCGGCCTCGCCGTCCCCGCGAATCTCGTCAGCCAGGTCGCCGACAGCCTCGTCAAGACCGGCAAAGTCACCCGCGGCTACCTCGGCGTTAACCTCAACACGATCACGCCTGCCCTCGCCGAAGCCTTTAATCTTAAGGACAACAAGGGCGCGCTCGTCGCCGCCACCGTGCCCGACAGCCCCGCCGCCAAAGCCGGCCTAAAAGACGGCGACGTGATCACCGCCGTCAACGGCCAGACCGTCAGCGATCCCAACAATCTCAAGAATCAGGTCAGCGCCTTCGCGCCCGGCACCAAGCTCAACCTCGACGTCCTCCGCGATGGCAAGACCGAGAAGGTCACCGTCACCACCGCCGAGCGCCCCGGCGCCAAGCGCACTGGCAAAGGCGGCCTCGAGTCTCTCTCGAAGAACCGCAGCTCCGACGATGAAGGCGTGCTCAACGGTGTCGCCGTCGACGACCTCGACCGCAACACCCGCCGCGAGCTCAAGTTCCCGACCGATCTCAAGGGCGCGCTCATCACCCAAGTCGATCCGAATTCTCCCTCTGCCCGCGCCGGCCTCAAACCCGGTGACGTGATCCTCGAAATCAACCGCCAAGTTGTCGCCAACGCCAAAGACGCCGTCGAGCTCAGCACCAGCGCCGAGAGCAAGAAGACGCTCCTCAAAATTTGGTCCCGCGGCAACCGGCTCTGGGTCGTCGTCGATGAAACCGGCAGCGACAAAGACGGTCAGCAGTAAATCACGCCCTCCCTTTAGGTCAGTAGGTTCATCAGTTGTTCATTGGTTAGCAGTGTTGTTGTAGCATTCAGTCAGTCGTTCACCCGGCATCGGTCTTCGTTGTGGTAGACCGGTGCCGGTTTTCTTTTTCCGCAGAACTCCGGCCCCCGCTTTCAGCCTTCCGCCCACCGCCTTCCGCCTCCAGCCTCCCGCTTCCAACCACCATGCGCATCCTCGTCGTCGAAGATGATTCCAAAATCGCCTCCTTCGTCGTGCGCGGACTCAAGCAAGCCAGCTACGCCGCCGATCACGCGCCCGACGGCGAGACTGGCCTCGCGCTCGCCGAGTCCACCGACTACGACGCCATGATCGTCGACGTCATGCTCCCCCGGCTCGACGGAATCAGCCTCGTCAAGCGCCTCCGCGCCGCCCGCCGCGTCACGCCCGTCCTCTTCCTCAGCGCCAAGAGCTCCGTCGACGACCGCATCCGCGGCCTCCAGGCCGGCGGTGACGACTATCTCACGAAACCGTTCGCCTTCTCCGAACTCCTCGCGCGCGTCCACGCCCTCATCCGCCGCGCCTCGCAATCCCCCGAAGCCACGCGCCTCGTCTCCGGCGACGTCTCCCTCGACCTCGTGACGCGTGAAGTCACCCGCGCCGGCGAGCCCGTCGAACTCCAGCCGCGCGAATTCACGCTGCTCGCGTTTCTCCTCCGCCACGCCGGCCGCCCCGTGAGCAAGACGATGATCCTCGAACACGTTTGGGACTACAGCTTCGACCCGCAGACCAACGTCGTCGACGTCGTCGTCTCCCGCCTCCGCGCCAAGATCGACCCCGACCACACCCGCCTCGAAACCGTCCGCGGCGTCGGCTACGTTTTCCGCCCCCATGCCTGATCCTGGCACATCGGCGGATACCCCTCAGCCGTCAGCTTCGCAGCCGCCGCGTTCGGCTCTCAGCTCTCAACTCTCAGCTCTCAACTTGTTCGCCCGCCTGCGCCAGTCCCTCGCGCTGCGTCTCGCCGCCCAATACGCCCTCGTCTTCGCGCTGAGCACCGGCGTCCTCTTCGGCGTCCTCTACTGGACACTCGCCGAAGCCCTCAACGCCCGCGAACTCGCCGGCCTCGAGCGCCAAGTGCGCGCCCTCGCCGATTCGTTCGGCCGCGGCACGCCGGTCGATTTCATCGCGCGTGTGAAAAACAACCCGTCCCCCGAGATGAGCGCCTCGTTCGTCCGCCTGATCACGCCCGACGGCTCCACCTACTTTCAAAAACTCCCGGACGATTGGATCGAGACGCAGGTAAAATCCATCCCCTTCGGCGCCTTCACGCTCAACCAGGAGGTCAGCACCGTTCGCATTCCGCAGACCGCCCTGCGCGACTATTCCATCGCCACCTACCAGTGGCCGACCGGCGTCCAACTTCAGGTCGGCCGCATCCTCGACAGCCGCGCCGTCCTCCTCGCGCCACTCCGTCGCGCGTTCACGATCACCGGCGCCGGCGCCCTCCTTCTCTCGTTCGCTGCCGGCATCGTCCTCGCCTGGCGCGCAACCCGCCCACTCCGCGCCGTCTCCGCCACCGCGCGCCGCATCCTCGAAACCGGCGACCTCGCCGCCCGGGTGCCCGGCCCCGGCGGCCGCGGCGAACTCGCCACGCTCGTCACCCAGCTTAACACCCTCCTCGACAAAAACGCCGCGCACGTCCGCGTCCTCCGCGAAACCCTCGACAACCTCGCGCATGATCTCCGCACGCCACTCACCCGCCTCCGCGGCACGGCCGAACTCGCCATGCAAGATGCCGGCGACCCCGCCGAAGCCCGCGCCGCCCTCGCCGACTGCGTCAACGAATCCGACCGCGTCCTCCACCTCCTCGAAGTCCTCCTCGACATCTCCGCCGCCGAAGCCGGCGCCTTGAAACTCAACCGCGACCAACTCGACGTCCGCACGCTCGTCGACCGCGCCGCCGACCTCTACCGCGAAGTCGCCGAGGAAAAAGACATCACCGTCGTCGTCGATCAACCCGCCCCCGCCGAGTGCCAGGCCGACGCCATCCGCCTCGGCCAGGCGATCAACAACCTCGTCGACAACGCGCTCAAATACACCCCCGCCGGCGGCACGGTCACCCTCACCACCGCCACCGAACCCGGCGCCGTCGTCATCACCGTGTCCGACACCGGCCCCGGCGTCCCCGTCGCCGAGCGCGACGCCATCTGGCGCCGCCTTTACCGCGGCGACAGCAGCCGCTCCCAACGCGGCCTCGGCCTCGGCCTAAGTCTCGTGAAAGCCATCGTCGAAGCCCACGGCGGCACCGCCACCATCACCGACGCCCCCCGCGCCGGCGCCCGCTTCGTCCTCCGCCTCCCGACCGCCTGAGCCCGGCCGAAGCACTCGGCGTCGTCTCCACTGGTCGCGACATTTGACACCCCGGCTCCCGCAACGAACCCTCGCGGAACCTCTCCGCGTCCGCCATGACTGTGAGAGATCATGCGCCGCAGAAACCATCCCACTATGAGCCTCGAAAATACCACCCGCGAGTGCCTGCGCCTCCTCTGCCTGACGTTTCTCCTCTCCGCCGCGGCCGCCTACGCTGCCGAAAAATCGTCCACTTCGCCCGAAGCTGCGGCTGCAAGTCGCGCGGCGCCCGCGGACAAAGACGTGATCGTCTCCACCACCCCGATGGAGCTCGAGGCCGAGGGCAGCGGTGCCCACGGCCAGTTCGTCGTCGCCGCCGAAATCGTCAGCCCCGATTCGCGCGCCGACCTGATTTACACGATCACCGGTGAACCGCTCAACGGCCGCGTCGGGTTGTCGGCCGGCGGCGACGAAGCGGATTTTTTCAAAACCAAGACCTCGCGCCTCGGCTATTTTGCCTACCAACCGAAGGAGGGCTTCGTGGGCGACGATTCATTTAGCTACACCGTGCGCAACGAGACTTCTGGTCTGGTCTTCAAGAACAACGTCGTCGTGCACGTGAAGCCCGCTCCGCCGATCGTGATGCAAGCGTTCGAGGTCGGCGCCAACCGCGAGCAGGCCATGAATGTCCGCAGCGTCTCGCTCACCACACGCCCCAACACCCCGGTCACGCAAAAGCTCCCGAATCACGAGGAGTTCATGACGCTCACCGACCAGGTGCGCATCGCCAACGCCAAGGTCGCCTACTTTCTCGACGATAAAGTGAAACCGCAGTCCGGCACTGCCCGCCTTGATCGCGAAACCGGCCAACTCACTTACGCGCCCAATCCCGGATTCATCGGCGAAGATCGCTTCAAGTATTACACGATGGACGCCAACAACCCGCACCTCGGCGTCGAAAACACCGTGACCGTCGCCGTCGAGCCGATCCGCACTGCGAAAACCATGGCGGTCGACCGCTCCCGCAGCCGTGAAGTCGATCTCGTGTTTGTGATCAACAACTCGCCCTCCATGGCCGCGCACCAAAGCCGCATCGCCGCCAACCTGAGCCGCTTTCGCCAGCTCTTCCACACCCGCGATCTCGACTACCGTATCGGCGTGCTCACGACGGACTTCGTCAACGCCGACCCCGGCCGCCGGCCCGACGAACAGCCTTTCTTCAAACAAGTTCGCTCCGTCGAACTCGACGCCGCCGGCCAACCCGTCCTCGACCGTCGCGGCCGTCCGACGCAGGTGAGCAAACGCGTCGCCAGCAACGGCACGCTCGTGACGCTCCCCGTGCTCCCGCAACCGTGGGTCACGCCGCAGACCCCCGACAGCCTCTTCGCCGAGCTCGTAAAAGTCGGCACCAACGGCGACAGCAACCGCACCGCATTCACGTCCGTCTACAATTTCGTCGCCGGCTACTACAACCACCAGCACGCCTTCCTTCGCCCTGAAGCCACCACGATCGTCGTGTTCTTCATGGACGAGGAAGAGACGCGCATGGCCTCGTGGAAAGAGCAGCGGGACGGTTCCCGCCAAGCTGAGTGGATGGAGAACGGCAAACTCCCTGACCTCCTGAATCAATACAACGCCCGCCAGCCGAAAAACCGCCAGACCCTGGACGGCTACATCAACCATTGGGTGCTGCGCCCATTCATCATCGCGAAGGGCAACAAGCGCGGAAAAATCGAGATGCACGCCGTCGTGTCGCCCACCAACGTCTCCCATCGCCGTGCTGCCGAGCTCACCGGAGGCACCGTGCTCAACATCGACAGCGATTTCTCCGGCCCGCTCGCCGCCCTCGGCGATCGCATCGCCGACACCGTCGCCGTCGCGCTCGAACCCGTCGAGGTCGGCGCGACCTTTTACCAGAAGAGCCTGCGCGTGCGCGTCGATGGCCAGGAAGTCCGCGCCGACCCGCAAAACGGCTACGCCTACGACGAACTCACCCACAGTATCCGCTTTCAGGGCACTGCAAAAAAGCAGGCCTTCCTCGCCAAGATCGCCATCACCTACGAAGAGCACAAGTGAGGCCGGACCGCGTGGTCGCTCCACGGGTGAGCCTTCGCCGGAACGGTCCACCGGCGGCCTCTGCTCGCACAGTTTGACCTCCACCCCCGCCCCGCCCACTGTCCGCCCCCTTACATGGCCGACTTCCTCGACGATACCCGCCCCCTCAAACTCGAACGCGCCTTCCTCGTCGGCGTGCAAACTTCCGATATGAAGGACGGCGAGGGCGCCGAACTCCTCCTCGAGCTCACCGAGCTCGTCGAAAATCTCCGCCTCACCGTCGTCCGCACCGAGCTCGTCAACCTCCGCCGCGCCACGCCCGCCCTCCTCCTCGGTTCTGGCAAGGCCAAGGAACTCGTCGAACAGGCCAAAGCCGACGGCGCCGATGTCATCGTCTTCGACGAAGCCCTCTCGCCCGCGCAGCAGCGCAATTGGGAAGAACTCTCCGGCCTCGCCGTCATCGATCGCCAGGAGGTCATCCTCGAAATTTTCTCCGACCGCGCCCACACCCGCGAGGCCACGCTGCAGGTTGCGCTCGCCCGGATGGAGTATTCGCTCCCGCGCCTCACGCGCGCCTGGACCCACCTTTCCCGCCAACGCGGCAAAGGCGGCATGGGCGGCGAAGGCGAAACCCAACTGGAGAATGATCGCCGCACCGTGCGCGATCGCATCACTCACCTGAAGGCGGAACTCGCCAACGTCGTGAAACAGCGTTCCGTGCAGCGCGCCAAGCGCCAGCGCGTCCCCGTCCCGACCGCCGCCATCGTCGGCTACACCAACGCCGGCAAATCCACCCTCCTCAACACCCTCACCGGCGCCCAAGTCCTCGCTGCCGACAAACTTTTCGCCACCCTCGATCCGACCACCCGCCAGCTCGTGCTGCGCGGCAACCAGAAGCTTCTCGTCACCGACACCGTCGGTTTCATCCGCCGCCTCCCGCACGGCCTCGTCGAGGCGTTCAAGGCCACGCTCGAAGAAGTCATTGTGGCCGATTTCCTCGTCCACGTGCTCGACGTCGCGAATCCCAATTTCGAGGAGCACCACAAGACCACGCTCAGCGTGCTCGGCGAACTCGGCGCCGCGGAGCAGACGATCGTCACCGTTTTCAACAAGATCGACGTCGCCGATCCCGCGCTCATCCGCCGCGCCAAACAACTCGTGCCCGAGGCCCTCTTCGTCAGCGCGCACACCAAGGCCGGTCTCGACTCGTTGGAATCACGCTGCCTCGAACTCATCGCCGACGCCCTCGGCGAGACCGAGCTGATCATTCCCCACGACCGCTACGACGTCGTCGCCCGGCTCCACAAGCTCGGCCACATCCACGAACAGGAACACGAAGACGACGGCGTGCACATCAAGGGCCGTTTTCCCGCCGCCCAAGCCGGCTTCTTCGCGCCGTTTGTCGTCAAACGCTAGCTCCCGGCGCGCCCGGTGGGCCGCGCTTCAGCCGACCGCGCGCTCGCCCACCGCGACCTGCTCCTCGACCAACCCGAGCCGCACCGCATGGAGCGTCAGCTGCGCGATCGAGCCCAGCCCGGTCTTCTGCGCGATCCGCGCCCGGTGGTTGCCCACGGTGCGGATGCTGATGCCGAGTTTCTGGGCAATTTCCTTGGAGGACAGGCCGCGCGCCAAACTCCGCAACACTTCCACTTCGCGATCCGACAAACCGCCCCGCACATCCACCGTCTCCGTCTGGCACGACATCCGGTGCACCGCCCGGGCGACCGGAGCGCTCAGGTAGACCCGCCCCTCCGCCATGGCCTTCATGGCTTCGGTAAACTCTGCGAACTTCGCCGATTTTTCGAGGAAGCCTTTCGCGCCGTTGCTCAACGCCTCCCGCACCGCGAGATCGCTGGCGTTGCCCGAAAAAACGAGCACACGCGGCGGCCGCGCGCCGCCCAGACCTTCCTGTAAAAACTTCAGACCGGTTCCGCTCGGCAGCACCCAATCGAGCACCACGATCTGCGGCCGGTGCTTTTCCGCGAGCCGCAGCGCTTCGTCGGCATCGTTGGCCTCGGCCACCACCTTGAATCCCGGGCAAGCCGTCAGGAACTGCGCGAGCAGTTGGCGAATCGCCGTCTGATCCTCCACGATCATTACGCTCACCAAGGAATCCGGGATATTGGAAATGAGGGGATGCATTCCCTCCATCATACACGGCAAACCGCTCAGAGTTAATGAGTAGTTGTCATTAAACTGCATCGCGGCGGCATGGGTAATGGTGCTGATTCGCGCGGAAGACTACGGGGATTCGCCGGGGAAATGCGGCACTAAATCCTGCGGTCCTGCGTAGTCCCGCACCGCGACATCCGCCGTGACTTGCCTCAGGTGCCCATACGCGCCCCGGACGTCCCCGCCCGCACCGACGCCATCAATACCGCCCGATCGATCGGTTTTTCGACGTAGTCGTCGAATCCCGCCTCCGCACAACGCGACCACATCTGTTCACGGTGGTGCGCCGAAAAAGCAATCAACCGGCAGCCGCGCGACGCCTCGTCCGCCTGCCACTTCCGCACCGTGCGCGCAACCGAGTAGCCGTCCGCATCGATCATCTCGAGGTCGATCAACGCCACATCGAATTTCTCCCGCAACAGTCCGTCGATCGCCGCCTGCGCCGAGTCGACGACCTCCAAACGTGCGCAATGCGCTTCGAGGATACTCGCCAAAACCTCGCGGTTCGCCTCGTTGTCATCCGCCGCGAGCACCCGCAAAGTCCGCGCCGCAGCGGCCGGCGGTTCGGCGGCCGGCGCGACCGCCGCCTCTGCCGGCGGAGCGCATCGCCGGGCCTGAAAACCAAAGAAAAACTCCGAGCCCCGTCCGACCTCGCTGCGCAACCCGAGCGAACCGCCCAACAGGCCGACCAGCCGGCTGCTGATCGACAGGCCCAACCCGGTGCCCGGAACCGCGCTTTTCTCACCACCCGGCAATTGCACATACGGTTGGAACAGCCGCGCCTGCTCTTCCGGCGAAATGCCGGGCCCCGTGTCGATCACCGCGAAACGCAGTCCCACCTGGTCGCCGGTCTGCCCGGCAATCTCGATCCGCACGGTGATCCCGCCGGCTTTGGTGAATTTCATCGCGTTGCCGATCAGGTTTACGAGCACCTGCTGCAGACGCGCCCCGTCCGTCTCGATCCAGCAACCGCCACCCGCCGGCGGCAAAAATGTCAGCGTCAGTCCCAGCTGTTCGGCTCGCAGCGCAAACAGCCCGTGCAATTCATCGCACAACGCGCCGAGCTCCAACGGTGCCGGGCGCAACTCCATCTTCCCCGCCTCCACCCGCGAAAGATCGAGCAAGTCGTTGACCACACCGAGCAAACGCCGGCCGGCATGCTTGATCGTGCGCAAGCGGTCACCGGTGCCGCGATCGGCGGCCTTTTCCTCCAACGCATCAGCCAAGCCGATGATCGCGTTGAGCGGCGTGCGGATCTCGTGACTCGTCATTGCGAGGAAAACGCTTTTCGACTCGCTCGCCGCCACCGCCTCGGCCCGCGCGCCCTCGAGTTCCTTCGTGCGCTCCACGACCCGCCGGTCGAGCTCTTCGTTCTGTTTGCGCAACATCATGTAGGTGCCGCTCAGTTTCACCGCGAGATTGTTGAACGCACTGTAGACCATCGCGATCTCCTGCGGCGCATCCGGCGTGTTGTTTTCGATCGGCTCCACGTTGCGCAGCGCGGCTTGGCGCGTCGCTCCGCGGGCAAATTCCTCCAGCGGCAACGCGACTCCGTTGCGCGCGGCCCGGGCCACCGAAAACGCCAGCACACCCAGCCCCGTCGCCAGTGCACCGATCAACAGCATGATCCAACCGATCCCTTCGAGCCCGGCCGTCAGCGGACGTTGCGCGATCACGGCGAGGCCGCTGCGGTTGCGCACCAGATAGGCGACGAACCGCGAACGCTCGCCCAGCATGTCCACGTGGTCGAACTCGAGCGGTTTATCCGCCATGTTCGGACGAAACAGCGGTGCCTGGGCGATATAGCGCACATCGTCCAACGGGGACACCCCCGACTCCGGATCGCCGTAAATCACCCGTCCCCGCGCGTCGGCCACGAGCAACTCCACATCGCGTATCTGCGTTTCACCGGCCACCACCCGCGCAAACCGATGCACCTCCAACGCGGCCTGCACGATACCGGCAAACTCACCGCCCGGTCCGCGGATCGGCGCGCTGATCGCCACGATGATATCGCGCCCGAATCCCCGCCCGCGAAACACCCCCGAGATATACGCGCGGTTGCGGTCGCGCGCCTCCCGGAAATATTCGCGGTCGTCGATCTTTGCAAAGCGCAGGCCTGCCTGCGGCGTATCGGCCGCCGTGTGCAGGATGCGCCCTTCCGCATCGGCCACCAGCATCGTGATAAACTCCGGATGCACGCGGCGGGTTTCCTCGATCAGGATCTGCGGATCGCCGCCGCGCCGGCCCAACATGTTGGCCAGACCGTTCACCACGCCTTCGTGCGTTTCCAAAAACACCTCCATTTGCCGGGCAAACCGCTGCGCCGAGTCCTGCAACACCAGCCGGTCCGACCGTTCGCTATACGTTTTCAGCAACACCGAAAACCCTATCCCCACAAACGCCAACGGCACCACCACCAGCAGGAAGACGGTGCGAAACACGATCTCGCGGATCTTCATTCGCTTCGTCATCCGGCTCTCGAACCAGTCGGCGATCCGCGTATGCCGCACCAAAAAAACCGCGACCCCCACCGCGATCTGCTGCACCACGATGTTCTTGATCGTGATGATTCCGAGAATGTCCGGCGTATAAGCGGCCAGCTTGAGCCCCACAAAGAACGTCAAAGGCACTCCGAGCAGCATCCAAAACACCAAGTCCTGCAACACCGGCCCGACCTTGCGGATCGATCGCCCCGCGACCAGCCAAACGGCCTCGAGCAGCATCCAGATCAACATGAACGGATGCCCCACCATCCACACCGTCACCGTCGCCGGCACCGCCGCCGCCAGAATCGCCCACGGCGCCGGGAGCGTCAGCACCAGCGGCATGCTGATGAACGAACCGAGGGCCACCAGCGCACCGCCCGGCACCGTGATCGGCACCAAATTCAGCAACGCCGCCGCCACGACCATCGCCGCGACCCGCCCGGGGTGTTTGAGGGTGGCCAGCATCGGAAAATCCGTCAGCTCACCGGCGGTTCCGCCGTTTGCTCCGCCGGGGTTTCCTCAACCGGAGTCGGGAGCAGCACGTAAAACGTCGCCCCCGCACCCACTTCGCCCTTCGCCCAGATCCGCCCGCCGTGGGCGCGCACCAGACGCGCCACCAGCGAAAGCCCCAGCCCGAATCCATCCGCCTCGCCGGCGGTTTCCAACCGGGAAAACTCCCGGAAGAGCCGGTCGGATTGGCGCGAATCAAAGCCCACGCCATTGTCGCGCACATACAGCACCGGACCTTCCGGCGTGATCTCGCCGCCGACTTCGATCACCGGATTCGGCTTTTCGGCCGAATACTTCAGCGCGTTGCCCAGCAAATTGTAGAAAATGCGTTCGACCACGACCGCCGTCACGCCGACGCGCGGCAATCCGCCGATCGCAAACTTGCGCGCCTCGTTTGGATACAGCCCGCCGAGATGCATAAACAACCGCGAGATCACCGGCTTCGGATCAAACGATCCAGCGGCCTCCGCCTTGTTCCCCTCATGCACGTCCTGCGCGAGTTGCAGGATATTTTGGATCAGCTCCTGCATCACCACCGAAGCATGGAACGCGTGCCCCACCAGCGGCGCCGCCTCGGGATTCACCGGAATCACGCCTTCTTGCAGCAGGGACAGATAACCCTTCATCACCGTGAGCGGCGACCGCAGATCGTGCGAAACAAAGCTCGCGTAGGACATGAGCAGCGCATTCGCGTCTTCCAACTGCCGCGTGCGCGCGCGCACCAAACCGTCGAGTTCCCGGTTCATTTTTTCCAACGCGTCCCGGGCGCGCACTTCCTGGGTCACATCGTCGAAAATCAGCAGCGCGAGCTTGGCCCCGCCCTCCGGTATTTCCGAGGCCCGCACCTGCAGCACGGTCTCCTCCGCGCCCGCCCCCCGGCGCAACTCGCGCGGCGGACACAACGCCCCGCTCAACGCGGCCGCGATCGTTTCCTGCACCACTGCACCGCCCGACGCGTCAAATCTCGCCACCAACGAGTCGCCGGCCAACGGCCGCGCTTCCGCCGCGGCGAAATTCGTCTCCGCCACCCGGTTGGCCGAAACCACGCGCCCGTTTTCGTCGGCCAATACAATCGCCACCGGCGCGAGTTCGTAAAGCCGTTGGAATCGCTCGCTCTGCTCGGCGATCGCCCGGAAACGGTTCAGCGAGGCGACCGTGCGCACCCGCGCCCGGATCTCGTCGCGCCGGCAGGGTTTCGTCAAAAAGTCGTCGGCCCCCGCACGCAGGCCTTCGAGCCGCGACCGATCGTCGTCGAGTGCCGTCACGACGATGATCGGCACACGTCCGATCACCGGATCGCTGCGCACATGCCGGCACACGGCAAATCCGTCCATCTCCGGCATCATCACATCGAGGAGGATGAGGTCCGGCTGGAGCACTTGGGCCATCGCGCACGCATCGCGACCGTTCTCGGCAAAATGCAGCTCGTAGCCGTCACCCGCGAGAAAAGCCTCGAGGGTCGTCAGGTTCAGCGGCTCGTCGTCGACGATCAAAATCTTCGGTTTCATGGGAGAGGAGCGGCGGCGCAGAAATCGGCGATGTCGACTGCATACGTGTTGCCCTGACCCGCGGTGTTCGTCACCGCCAAGGCACCGCCGTGCAACCGGGCGATGCGCTCCACCAGGGCCAGCACCAAGTCCGCTCCGTCAAGTTGACGGCCGGCCACTGCCGGTGCGGCGAACTTCGCAGCCACGTTCATCGACGCCGAGTCTTTCACCAAAACCGTTCCGCCGCCGCCGGGCCGCGCCAGCAGCTCGACGCTCACCCGGCCTTTGACGGGCGTGATCTTGACGGCGTGCGCCAACAGCGCCTGCACCGCCCGCCGCAGCAATCGTTCGTCGGCCAGCACGCGGCAGGGCGCGGCCGGCGGAGTGCACACCACTTCGATCGCCCGACCCCGCGCCTCCCGCTGGGCCGCTTCGGCGATGCTCCCGCACACCGCGCCAAGCTCGGCGGAAACGGCTTCCGCCTTCGTGCGCCGGGCATCGATGCGCGCGATATCCACCACGTCGTTGATCTGCGTCAGCAATTGCCGCCCGCTCTGGTGAATGATGCCGAGATAGCGCTTTGTGCGATCCGGGTCGAAGGCCGGCGCCACTTCGATCAGCGACTCGGTCAGGCCGATCACCGCGTTGAGGGGCGTGCGCAATTCATGTCCGAGCGACGCCACAAATTCGATCTTCTCGCGGTTGGTCTCCGCAGCCGCCGCGACTTCGGCGCGCACTTTTTCGACGGCCACCTTGAGTTCCGTGATGTCCGTGAGCGTGCCCGTCACACCCGCAAAGGCGCCGTCGGGTTGCTCGCTGCGGCGCAACGCGACAAGCATCCAACGTTCCGCGCCACCCGCAGTCAGGAAGCGCAGTTCTCCGCGGTAAACCCGCCGCGTGCCGGCACCTAGTTCGGCCCACACGCCGGCCCATACTGCCCCATCCGCCCCGTGCACGAAATCGCTTAAACCCCGGCGCAGGGACTCCGCCCGGCCGTGGCCGAGCAGCGCTTCCCACGCCGCGTTAAGCGACACCAGACGACCTTCGCTGTCGAGGCACACGACCGCGTGTTCGAGCAGATCGAGCGACGGGACGGACGGATGCGATGACGGGGATTCGGGTAACACCATAGAAATTAGGCCGGCTCGGGCTGCCCCAGTTTCACAGCATGGCTCGGCAACACAATCGTGCTGACCAAACCCGGCACCGTTTGCCCCGCCGAGAAAATCAGGTCGCCGCCACGCGAACGCAGCATGAGCCGCACGGTCGCGAGCCCCAGGCCCATGCCCGGCACTTCGCCGCTGAACTGACGCTCGAGCTGGCCGTAGGGCCGGCCCAGGGCGGCAATGACGTCGGGCGGCAGACCCGGGCCGCGGGCAAAAAGCCCCAGCTCCCACCGTCCGTCGCGTTCCGCCAGCGTCGCCTGCACGCCGTCGCGCGGGGCCTCGCTAAATTTCGCGTAGTTTTCGAGCAACTCGCCAATCACGACCTCCATGGTCTCAGGCTGGGCCAAACTCGCCACCGGACCAACCCCCGTCACGCGCCCCCGCAATCCCGTGTTTTCCGCGGCGGCTTCGATCACCTGCGACCATTCCCGCCACGTCGTGACGCCGCCGGTCGGGACTTGTGAGCAAACCGCTTCGTGGTGGCGCAATACGGCGACGAGCGTGCGTTCGAGCCGCTCCGCGCTTTCGCGCGCCAACCGCAACAAGTCGGCCGTCCCGGGATCGGCCGAAGGTTCGCTCGCCTCGAGAAACGTGAGAATTGGCGCCAAGCCGTTGAGCGGCGTGCGGATTTTGTGCGAGATCAGATGCTGAAAGGTAAACGTCTCCAGCTCCCGGCGCACCGCGCCCGTCCGGTTCGTGAACTTGATGAGCGTCTGACCGCCTTCGCCATCGAGCGCGTGCAGCTCCGCCTCGAACCAGCGGGCCGCCACCTGGGCCGTCTCCGGTTGATAGATTGCAATCGTCGCGCCCGCCG
>CALRZR010000036.1:0-42480 GCA_943372705.1 Opitutus sp. GAS368
AGGCGGACGACTTTGAGGCCGCACACAATGCCGCCAATGGTCGTGCCTTTGCTCTTCCACATCGCCGCGCCGTAGATCGCCAGCGCAACTAGCCAACCGCCTGGGCTAAAATCGAAACCTAGAAAGCGCGGCAATAGCCCGGATGCGAAACCGAGCACCATCGCGATCAGAGCACCGTCAAGCGCCATCGCCCCGGTGCGAATCCCAAAACCCGCACGCGGCAACGTCGTCGCCGACATCGTGGGCGCCACGCGTGGCGGCGGCGTGAAGGCAGCCGCAGCCGGCGGCACGGGTGCCACGGGAGGCGGAACTGACGCTGCGGGCGGAGGCGCGACAGGCGGCGTGCCGGTCGGTTCGCCGCCGACGACACCGGAGGACGAAGTAAATCCGGGGCTCGGCACTTCGGTCGCGGTGACATCGACGGTCACGGGCGCCGACGCGGCGGAACCGACGAAACCGCTGCTCATCGCGGCCACGCCGCTGGCCATCATCGGGGAAACCGGCGTGGTTTCAGGAGCGGGAGCCGGCGCAGGCGCAGGATCCACGGGCGGAATGTAAGCGGGCGCCGCCGGACCGGCCGACGACGGCGGGGGCGCAACGGGTTTCTCACGCTTCATGCCGAGCACGAGCGTGTAGACGACCACGCCGACACCGATCCAACCGAGGAGTTTGAAGAGCAGGAAGCCGAGCACGGGCACCGTGTAGAGACCGAGCACGATCAGGCCGCCCACGATCACGGCGACGGCGACGTGGCCGAGCGGGCCATCGCCGAAGAGGCGCGTGATGCGGCGGCCGAGCCACGCGAGCACGACCACTTTGCCGAAGAGCGTCGCGCACAACAGGCCGGCGCCGATGAACGGGACGACGATGATGCCGACGCCGGTCGCGACGAGCAGCACGGTCAGCACCGGCGAGATGAGCGTCGTGAGCAGCGCCGCGAGCACCGAGAAGCCGGGACGCGTTTCGAGCGTGGTCATACATTTCTCGACACCGGTGCGGAAAACGAGCGCGGCGAGTGCGTAGAAGGCGAGGCAACCCAGCGCGAGCGTCCACGCCCAGCCGAGATCCGCGCCGAAGGCGAGGGGCCGGGCTTTCAGGAAACACTCGCGGAGCCAGGCGCGGAGCCACGCGACTTTGGTCGAGATGATGTTCTTGACGCCGCCTTTGACGATCGCGCCGGGATCGCGCGTGATGGTGCCGCCGATACAGACGACCTCGCCGCCGATGACGGCATCGGGTCCGAGTTGGAGATCGCCAAACACGACGACCACGGCTTCCGCGACCGAGCTATTGATGTAGCTGTTGCCAAACACTGCGACGGCGGCCTCGCCGACCGGGCCGGTCACGCGATTGTCGCCAAACACGGAGACGACCGCGTCGATCACCTCGCCCTCGGAGGTGGCGTTGCCAAAGACGGCGACGACGGCGTCGGCCTTTTTGCCTTTTTCGAGAACAGAATCGGCAAACACATTGACGACGGCCTCGCCGGTTTGCGCGTCGGCGCGGGCCGCGCGCTCGGCGGCGCGTTTTTTGGCGGCTTCGGCGCGCTCCTGCGATTGCGGGCTGCGCGTCTTTTTGGCCTTGGTGGGCGCCGCGGGAACCTCGTCGGTTTTTTCGACGGCGGGCTCATCGAGGCGGCGCAGCGGCCGGGCCTCGGCGGCGGGGGCTTCCGCGGCCGGGGCGGCGGTCGCGGCGGGTTTTTCCTGGGCGAGGGCGGCGAGCGTCAGCGTGAAAAAGAACGCGATGGCTACGCCGAGAAAGAGAGAGCGGACGGACGGTTTCATGGCGGGAACAGCGGGAGAGTGCATGGGAACGGGGGGTTGGCGGGTTTAGCGGCTCGCGTAGAGCGTGCGGTAGGCAGCGGCGCCGAGACCGAAGAGCGCGACATACATCGTGGCCACGAAGGCCGCGGTGCCGTAGAGCCAGAGCGGCGGGATGCTGCGGAACATGATGCCGCAGAAATCGACGACGCCGCGGCCCATCGAGACGAAGGTCTGCGCCCACGAGAACTGCGTGGAGAAGGCTTGGGTGAACGAGGCGCCGTCAAAACCGGCCATGACCCAGACGCCGGCCATGAGCACGAGTTTGACGAGCGCCACCGAGGCGAGGAGGAAAACAGCGCGGGCCGGGAGCGGCCAGTGCGCAAAACTCTGGCGCCACCACGGGAGGGCGGCACGGCGGGCGAGCTCGGCGAAGACGCGGTCTTCCAACGAGCGGGGCGCGCGGCGCGGCGGGAGGGCGCGCAGGGTCTGGTGGATCGCGCGCTCGAGTTTTTCCTGGTGATTTTCGGGAGAGGGTTGCATGGCGCGCGGTTTAATTTTCGAGGGTTTCGTGCGCGGTGCCGCCGCGCTGCAGGATCTTCGCGAGCGCGGTGCGGGCGCGGAGGATGTCGGTTTTCACTTTGGCGAGGGAGACGCCAAGTTTCTTGGCGATCTCGTCATAGGGCATGTCTTCGAAGTGGTAGAGGACGAGCGGCACCCGTTGGTGCTGAGGCAGCTCGGCGAGGGCGTTCTCGACCCAGGCACGGCGTTCGTCGGCATCGACGCCGGAGAAAAACGTGTCGGGCGCGGCAAACTCGACCTCGGGCGCCTCGCTCTCGGCGCCGTCGTCGCGTTTGAACTCGGAGAAAAACTTCCAGCGGTTGCGGTAGCGGGAGAGGTGGTTGAGGGAGAGGTTGGTGGCGACGGTCTTGAGCCAACCGCCCGCGGTCGGGCTGGTGCGCAGGTTGTCGAAGTGCGCGTGAGCCTTCAGGAAGACTTCCTGGGAAATGTCCTCGGCCTGCGCCTCATTGCCGGTGAGGCGGGCGGCGGTGGAGAAGACCATGTCCTGATAGGCGCGCATAAACGTCGTGAAGTCGGCCGGGGGGATCAGTCCCGAGGGTGAGTTTTGCACTGGAGTTTCATCGTTCGACCCCAGAACCCCGGACGGCGCGGCAAAGTTGCAGATATTTTCGAGCCAAGTCGGCACCGCCGGGCCCCACCACGCCGCAAGGCGCTCCCAGGAGGGCAAAAACCCGGCGAGCGGGTGGCTAAAACTGGCGGTGAGGGCGGCCATGCAAGTCGGAGGCATCGGACAACCGGAGCGGCGCCGAAGCAAGCCGGTGGTTCGGCGGGCCCCGAAACGCAAACAACCCGCTCCGGAGAGCGGGTTGTCGAAAACCGGGTGAGTCGGTGCGCGGATTAGGACTTCGACTCGTAGATGTAGCCTTCTTCGCCGTGGTCGGCGAGGTCGAGACCCTGCTGCTCTTCTTCGGGAGTCGGACGGAGGCCGATCACTGCCTTAATGACGTAGGCGATGATCACCGTGGCGACGACCGAGAGGATCAGCGTGAGGCCGATGGCCTTGATCTGTTCGAGCCAGAGGGTTTTGCCCACGACGTCTTTCAAATTGGTGCTCAGGTTGGCATTGACCGCCGGTGTCGCGAAGATGCCGGTGACAAACGCGCCGAGCGTGCCGCCCACGGCGTGGACGCCGAAGGTATCGAGCGCGTCGTCGTAGCCGAGCATGCCCTTGAGCTTCGTCACGGCGAAGAAGGGAACCGCACCGGCGAGAATACCGACCCACATCGCATCGGTGGACGTGATGAAACCGCAGGCAGGCGTCACAACGACGAGGCCGGCGACCACACCGGAGCAGAAGCCGAGCACGGAGGCTTTCTTGCGGGTGATGTATTCGAGGAGCGCCCAAGTGAAGGCGGCCACGCCGGTGGCGAGCGTAGTCGTGGTGAAGGCGTTGGCGGCGACACCATCGGCGGCGACGGCCGAGCCAGCGTTAAAGCCATACCAACCGACCCAGAGCATACCGGTGCCGACCATGCAGAGCACGAGGCTGTGCGGGGGCATCGGCGTTTTGCCGAAGCCGAGGCGCTTGCCGACAATCATACAGAGAATCAGCGCGGACCAACCGGAAGACATGTGCACCACGGTGCCGCCCGCGAAGTCGATCGCCTTGATCGTCGCGCCGGCGTTCCACACGCCGTTCATGAAGCCGGTGACGCCCCACACCATGTGCGCCAGCGGGAAGTAGACGAGGAACATCCACGCCGTCATGAAGAGGACCACCGCGGAGAACTTCATGCGCTCGGCGATCGCACCGACGATCAGCGCCGGGGTGATGATCGCGAACATCATCTGATACATCGAGAAGACGTTTTGGGAGACCCAGAACGCGTAGTCGGTATTCGGGGCGCTATCGACGCCCTTCATGAAGAAGAACTCCGAGCCACCGAGGAAGGGGCTGTTGAAGCTCTTGCCGAAAACGAGGCTGTAACCGAACGCCCACCACAAGATCGTGACGAGGCCGGCGAGCACGAGGCATTGCGCCATGACGGAGAGCACGTTTTTCGTGCGGACCAAACCGCCGTAGAACAACGCGAGGCCGGGGAGCGTCATGAAGAGCACGAGCGCCGCGCTCGTCATCATCCACGCATTGTGGCCGGGTCCGGCGACACCGACTGAGGGAGTCGTGAGTTTGTCGGGAATGGTCGGATTGCCGTCTTTGTCCTTCGGGCCCACTTTGAGGGCGGCCGACGGGTCGCCGTTGCCGAGGTAGGCTTCGAGGCCGGCCACCCGCTGTTCCAGGGTGGGCGTCGGCGCGGGCGCATCGGCGGCGATGACCGGCGAGGCGAACATCGCGGAGACGAAGGCCACGAGCGCGAGCCGACAGGACGCCGCGCGTAACCAGGAAGAAGCTGAGAATCGGGTTATCATAGGAAGTCGGAGAGCATCCGTGTTTTGGCTGACGTGAGTTGGAGGAATAGGAGCGGCGCGGCGGCGGATTCACGCGTGCGAATCCACAACCCGTCCCTTCCCGTTTAGCAGGGGGTATGCCAACGCCCGGCGCGCAACCGGTGGCGATGCGCAGCAGGGTATTTCACGTCGCCGGCGCACCGGCAGACATCTTCGCAATGCGAACTGACAATGCTGGTCGGCAGCCTACGCGACACTCGCGCACAGCGCCGAGTAATGCGCCCGGGCGCGCGTCGCGCAGGTTTCCAGATCGGCTTCGCTCACACCCGCGAGCGTCAGCTTCGCGTCGTCGGGCAACCAGTGTCCGGATTCACCCGGGAGATCCAGGCCGAAGCGCGCGGCGACGCCGCACGCAAGATTGAGGACGCAGGCGCCGACATTCGAAGTCGTATCGGCGAGCGGGTCGAAATGACCGCGGATCGAATCCACAAGATCAGCCGGAAACCGCCAGTGTTCGAGCAGCGTCACCGTCACTTCGGAGGACGTGACGCCAAACGTGCGGCGCTCCCATTCCGTGACCGAGGGCCACTCGGATTCGCCCGGATAAACCTGGCCGTTGGCCGCTCCGTCGATGATCACCCGGCCGAGCGAGCGCAGCAGGCCGGTCGCGTAGGCGAGCCCGGCATCACCGCCCGCGGGCAGCGCGAGCACCTCGGCGGCGGCGGCGGTGGCGACCGCGTTTTCCCAGAGGCGACTGGCTTTGAGTTGATAGGTGGGCAGATCGCGTTGGCAGGTCTGGTGCGTCGCGGCGAGGCCGACCACGCGGTAAATCTCCTGGAAACCCACGCGCCCCACGGCGCCTTCGAGCGAATCGGTGCGCTCCCGCGCGCCAAACAGCACGCTGTTGCTCATGCGCACGACGTGGAAAGTGAGCGCCGGGTCGAGGCGCACGAGGTTCACGATTTCCTCGTTCTCCGTGTCCGGATCTTCGAGCAGGATCCGCAGGCGACCAAACGTGGCGGCGGACGGGGCGAGTTTGCTTCCGAGAGAGACGATGTTTTCGCGAGTCAGTGGCATAGGCGTCGTGTCGGGGACACTCCCTTTCACTCGGCACAGACCGGCGGAAAACTAAGCGATATTTTCCTCCGCCCGTCCCGCCTCGGCCGGCCAAAGGCGGCGAGGCGGTTTCGTCCGTAGCGGAATGCGTGAGCGTTTCGCTCAGAAATCGATCGCCTTGAGCGTGCCGATCTGGACGTCGAAGCGGTCGCCGTAGGGTTTCACGCGCTTATAGTCTTCGCGCCGCAACTCGTAGGTGCGCCCGATCGGCACAAAAAGAATGGAGCCCGATCCCGATCCGCGGATCTGCGAGAGCTGCGGCGGATATTTGGGGTCCACCGTCGCAAACTGGATGTGCCCTTCGCCGGAACTCACCTTCACGATCAGTTTCTCGCGCAGCGGCGAACGCAGCGTCGCCGAGATGCTGTCGAAAGCCCGCCGCTCTTTGCTGAGGCGGGCGATCACCCGGAATTTCTCCGGCGGCAGGCGGTCGTTGCCCTCTTTTTTCAACGGCACTTCAAAGGTGATCGTCTGCGCATCTTCCTCGGCTACCGTGGCCTTCTCGAGGTCCATCAGTTCGCCGAGCGATTTGCGGCGCGAGGTATCGACCTCTCCGGTAGTCTCGGCCTTCACCAGCGCCTCGCCGCGCTTTTCACCCTGCCGGCGGTATTTCCGCAGCTGGCTCTCGGACGGTTCTTTCCCGTCGATTTTCAGCGGGATGTATTGCTCGGCGTAGGGTTTCGAAGGGTCGAAGCGCACGACCACCTCGCTCTTGGTGTTCCCCTTGTCGTCTTTCTGGATCGCCGTCTGGGTATAGGCCCAGCGGTCGGTGTCTTGGGAGACCTTCTTGATCGCGTCCTGCAAAATCTCCGGCACGGCCGCGCGCGCGGTGACCGAGGCGGCCAACAGGGAAAGGATGAGCAAACGTCGCATGTGGGCCGGGACCATGCGCAGGCCCGCTTGGTTCCGCAAGCCGCGAGCCGTGCTCAGCAAAACGCCGCCCGCTGACGCTCAAACTGCACACGAACCTCCTCCGCGGCAGCGAGCATCTGGTTCGCGTTGACGCCCGTGGCGGAGAATTTGGCGGCCGAGGGCTCCCACCACGCGGCTTCGCCCGGCAGGGCCAAACCCGCGTCGAAGACAATCGCCCCGGCGAGGTTCAACACGCACGCCAACCGGTCGTTGTAGTCCTCCTCCTGCGTCAGGAAATGGCGCCGCAACGCGACCACGAGTTCCGGCGAGAACCGCCATTCGTCGAGCACGGTCGTCGTCACGTCGTTGCTGTTGACGCCGAACATGGCGTTTTCCCAGCCGTGGTAGTCCACAAAACGCTGCGGGTCGAAGGCCTCCGTTGCGGGTTGGCGGTCCCGCGCGATCCGGTCCAGCACCATGATCCCAAGTGTGCGCAACAAGCCGCCCGTGTAGGCCTCGCGCGGATTCACATCGGCATAGCGAGCGAGTGACTCGGCCGCCAATGCGTGGATGAGCAGGGCTTCGCGCATGCGCTCGGCGCCGATCCCATAGAACGGCAGCGCGCGGTCTGCGAGGCCCGCGACCGACGCGATGCCCACCAGGCGGAGAATCTCGCCGAATCCAACCCTGTTGACCGCTTCGTCCACCGAGCCGATGCGCACTCCTCCGTAGACCGTGCTGTTGCTGATCCGGATCACCCGCGCCGACAGCGCGGAATCGACCCGGATCTGGTTGGCGACCTGCTCCAAATCGGAATTCACATCTTGCAACAGCTCGCACAGGCCCGCGAGCACCTGCGGTGCGGCCGGCAAAAGACGGGCGGTCGTCAGAATCTTCTCACGGCTGACTGGGCTGACGGGAGGAGCAACGGTCATGGTTCTCTCTATCGGCCCAAATCCCCGCGGGCTGAAATCCTGACACGAAAAAGGGCGCGGGGACGCCGCGCCCTGTCGGGAACCATTGCGGATTTGCGACAAACTACATGCGGCAGATCAGGAGCTCGCGCTCGTAGATCATTTCCTTCGGCAGGTGGGCCCGCAGATCGAGGAACAGCTCCTCGTGCCCGAGCACCTCGGTGCGCCACGCATCGCGGTCGAAGGTCTGGAGCTCGTCGAATTTGGCTTTCGGGAAATCCATGCCGGTCCAGTCGATGTCCTCGTAGTGCGGCACCCAGCCGATGGGCGTTTCCTGCGCGCGACCGCCGAAGCGCGAGCGATCCACGATCCATTTCAGGACGCGCATATTTTCCGAGAAGCCCGGCCAGATGAATTTGCCGTCCTTGTCCTTGCGGAACCAGTTCACGTGGAACACGCGCGGCGTCTCGACGATCTTGCGCTGCATCGAGATCCAGTGGCGGAAGTAGTCGCCCATGTTGTAGCCGCAGAACGGCAACATCGCCATCGGGTCGCGGCGGACTTTGCCGATCGTGCCGGCCGCGGCAGCCGTCATCTCGGAACCCATCGTCGCGCCGACGTAAACGCCGCCCGACCAGTTGAACGCCTGGAACACGAGCGGCATCGTCGTCGCCCGGCGACCGCCGAAGATAAACGCGCTGATCGGCACGCCGGCGGGATTTTCCCACTCGGGGTCGATCGTCGGGCATTGGTGCGCCGGCGCGGTGAAGCGGGAATTCGCGTGCGCGGCCTTGGCGCCGGTCGCCTTCGCGATTTCGGGCGACCACGGCTTGCCCTGCCAGTCGATGGCCGAGGCCGGCGGCTCATCCGTCATGCCTTCCCACCACACGCCGCCGTCTGGCGTGAGCGCGACGTTGGTGAAGATGGTGTTCTTGGCGAGCGAGGCCATGGCGTTCGGATTCGTCTTGTTCGACGTGCCCGGCGCGACGCCGAAGAAGCCCGCCTCGGGATTGATCGCCCGGAGGCGACCCTCGGCGTCGGGCTTGATCCACGCAATGTCGTCGCCCACGGTCCACACCTTCCAACCCTGTTGTTGGAAATGCGGCGGCGGGATCAGCATCGCAAAGTTCGTCTTGCCGCAGGCGCTCGGGAAGGCCGCCGCGACATACGTCTTCAGCCCCTGCGGATTCTCGACTCCGAGGATGAGCATGTGCTCGGCCATCCAGCCTTCGTCCCGCGCCATCGCCGAGGCGATGCGGAGCGCAAAACATTTTTTGCCGAGCAGGGCGTTGCCACCGTAGCCGGAGCCGTAGCTCCAGATCTCGCGCGACTCCGGGAAGTGCACGATGTATTTTTCCTTGTTCGCCGGCCACGCGACATCCGCCTGCCCCGGCTGCAACGGCATGCCCACCGAGTGCACGCACGGGACGACGCGCTTGAAATCCTTGTCGATGAGTTCGAACACCTTTTTGCCCACCCGCGCCATGATGCGCATATTCACGACCACATAGGCCGAATCCGTGAGCTCGACGCCGATCTGCGACATCGGGGAACCGATGGGGCCCATGCTGAACGGCAGCACATACATCGTGCGCCCCTTCATACAGCCGGTGAAAAGTCCCTTGAGCGTCTTCCGCATCTCGAACGGATTCACCCAATTGTTCGTCGGGCCGGCGGCCTCCTTGGACAATGCACATATATAAGTGCGATCCTCGACGCGCGCGACGTCGCTCGCATCGGAGCGGGCCAGATAACAGCCCGGCCATTTCTCTTCGTTAAGTTTGGTAAACGTGCCGCCGGCGACCAATTGGGCGCAGAGCGCATCGTATTCTTCCTGCGAACCGTCGACCCAGTGGATCGCATCGGGCTGACAGAGCTCGACCATTTTATCGACCCAACGCAGCAAGTTCTTGTTGCTGCTGAGGGGAGTGGCGGGATTTCGTTTTTTCATGTCAGCCGCCAACCGTATCGGCGCCCCTGCGCGAGTAAACGCAAAGCCGCTCCGCCGCGTTCGGAAGAAGCAATTTTTCCGTCACGAATAAGGATTTTCAGGGCCGCCGCGTGCGCCTATGCTGCTCATGTGAACAAGCTCTGTATTTTTGTCGGCACGACCGTGGGCAGCTACGCATTCTGGGCGCTCGGCGATTCGGTGCTCGGCCTCAGCTTCGGTTGGTCATTCGCGCTCAGCGGCCTCGGCAGTCTCCTCGGCGTGGTCGCCGGCTGGAAACTCGCGCGGAAGCTCGAGGAGTAGGGCCCCGCGACCGCGCATCGACGCGCGAGGCTTGAATCGCCGCTCCGCGCGGCGCACGTTGCCCCGCGTGAGCGTGCCCCCGCCCGATCAAGACACTTGGTTTTCCGAAAACCTCCGCCCCCACGAGCCCATGTTGCGCGCATGGCTCGCGAGCCGTTTTCCGCACCTCGCCGAAATCGACGACATCATCCAGGACGCCTACACGCACGTGCTTGCCGCCCACGCCCGCGGCACCGCGATGCAGTCGCCGAAAGCCTTCCTCTTCGCCACCGCCCGCAACCGCGCCGTCGACCTCCTCCGCTCCGCCGCCACCCATCGCACGGAAGCTTTAGCGGAAAACGACGCGCTCAACGTCTTGGACGACGCCGACGGCATTCCCGAGACCGTCGCGCGCAACCAGGAACTCGAACTCTTGACCCTCGCCATCCAGTCGCTGCCCGAACGCTGCCGCCAGGTGCTCACGCTCCGCCGGCTCTACGGCCTTTCCCAAAAGGAAATCGCCGCGCGCCTCGGCATCTCGGAAAACACCGTCGAAGGCCAGGTCACTATCGGCGTGCGCAAATGCACCGAGTTCCTCGCCCGCTACTGGCAGAAATGACCGCCATGCCCACGCCGCCCGACGATTCTGCCGCCTCCACTGTGCTCCGCGCCATCGATGATGCCGCCGCCGCGTGGGTCTCCCGCCGCGACCGCGGGCTCACGCCCACCGAGCAGGACGAATTTTTCCAATGGCTCGCCGCCGACCCGCGCCACGGCGAGCGCCTCGCCCGCCACCAACGCGGCTGGTCCCAGCTCGCCCACCTTGCCCAGTGGCGCCCCGAGCACGGCGCCGAGCCCAACGCCGACCTGCTCGCCCCGCCCGCCCGCGCGCCGCAGCGTTCGCGCAAACTCCTCCGCTGGCTCGCGCCCCTCACGCTCGCCGCTGCCGCTAGTCTCGCCTTGGTCTTCTTCGCCCCGCGAGACGCCTCCGCGCCGGCCGCCGTCGCCGCCGAGCCCGGCTATCGCCAACAGGTCCTCGACGACGGCACGCTCGTCGAACTCAACCGCGGCGCCGCCCTCACCGTCGCCTTCACGGTCGCCGAACGCCGTGTGCAGCTCACGCACGGCGAAGCGCTCTTCACCGTCGCGAAAAATCCCGCGCGCCCCTTCGTCGTCGACGCCGGCGGTGTAACCGTCCGCGCCGTCGGCACCGCCTTCAACGTCCGCCTCGGCCCCGCGGAGGTCGACGTCCTCGTCACCGAAGGCCGGGTGCAACTCGACCGCCCCGCCGCTCCGCTCGCCGCCCCGCCTCTCGTCGTTGCCGGCCAACGCGCCGTCGTCCCCCTCGCCGATCACGCACCCGTCACGACCGCCGTCTCGCGTGCCGAGATCGACCGCCTGCTCGCGTGGCAGCCCAAACTCCTCGAATTCGTCTCCACGCCGCTCACGGACGTCGCGGCCGAATTCAACCGCCGCAACCGCGTGCAGCTCGTCGTCGCCGATCCCGCCCTCGCCGCCCTGCCCATCGGCGCGTCGTTTCGCTCCGACAACGTCGACGGCTTCGTGCGCCTCCTCGAGGCCAGCTTCGGCGTGCGCGTCGAACGCACCGACACCACGATCACGCTCCGCCGGGCCAAGTAGGGCAGGGTCTCCGACCCGCCCTCTTTTCGACCCTCGCCCGCGCCACCGCTCCGTCGCTCGTTTCCCAAAAATTCTTTTGGCGGAAACGCGCCCCCGTTCCGTCTTGTGCCCAAACCCTTCCTCCATGCGCTACCCTCGCCTGTTTGTCCTCGTGTGTTCGCTCTTCGCCGCGTGCGCCACCTTCGCCGCCGACGCCGTGCGCTCTTTCAACGTCCCGGCCGGTGATGCCGCCGAGACTCTCCGCCGTTTCGCCCAACAGGCGGGCCGCGAGATCGTCTATCCCACCCAAGATGTCCGCGGCCAGCAGACCAACTCCGTGAGCGGCGAACTCCCCGTAGCCGATGCCCTCGCACGGCTCCTCGCCGGCACGCGCCTCGCCGCCACCACCGACGCGAAGACCAACGCCATCTCCGTCACCATCCGTCCCGCTTCCGCCGAATCCCCAAAAGGCCCCGCCGCCCCGCGCACTGAACCGACCCTTGCGCGACCCGCGGCTGACTCCGTCCGCGAGGACACCGTGGTCATGACCCCGTTCACCGTCGCCACGGAAAAAGACGAAGGCTTCGTCGCCGCCGCGTCCCTCGCCGGCGGCCGTTTGTCCACCTCGCTCAAGGACACGCCCGTCGCCTACTCCGTGCTCACCCGCGATTTCCTCGACGTGCTCGCGCTCAACGACACCGAGCAGGCCATGACCTGGTCCGTCGGTTCCTACATGCCGATCGTCGCGCTCAGCGCTTACCGCTACAACGACAACGAAGGCGGCTCCTCCATCATGTCGCGCGGCCTCCAGACCAGCGGCACTCAGCGCAACTTCTTCCTCCTCGGCCTCAACGCCGACACCTACTCCCAGGAGCGCATCGACTACGCCCGCGGCCCCAACGCCCTCCTCATCGGCACCAGCGGCCTCGGCGGCGTCGTCAACGGCCTCACCAAACGCGCGCGCACCGACAAAGCCTTCAACACCTACGGCGTCCAATTCGGCTCGTGGAACAAACACCGCCTCGCGCTCGATTTTAACCACCCGATCACCGAGAAGGCCGCCATCCGCGCGAACCTCCTCTGGCAGGACGCCGACACCTGGCGCGACCTCGAGTTTGACCGCCGCAAGGGCGCGCACGTCGCCGCGACGTTCAAGCCCTTCCGCCGCACCCAGATTCGCGCCGAATACGAATACTACCTCCAGAGCACCATCATGGGCCGCGAAACCATGTCCGAATCGATTTCCGGATGGGACGGCACGACCACCGTGCCGCTCGCGATCGACACCATCGCCAGCTCCGACGCGAAAGGCATCGCGCGCCTCGGCTCCAGCACCTCGCCGCAGCCACGCTACATCCCCGGTATGGACCCCGGCGTCGTCATGAACTGGGCCAACACCTGGAACACCGTCGGCGGCGCCGCCAACGCCGCCGTGCCGGTCGGCGGCAAGCTCGCCCTCTCCACCGCCAACCTCAACGTCAACGGCGGTCCGATGATCGACAGCTACTACGGTGCAAACACGCTTTTCCGTCTCGCCGAGTCCGGCTCGCTCTTCCGGCGTCCCACGCGCGAGACGGTCATCCAGCCGAAAGTCCCCACGCTCGAATACGGTTTCCACGAGACCGCGCTCTTCGCCGAGCACCAGCAGGGCGAGCACCTGTTTTTCGAGGCCGCCGGCACGCTCGCGCGCACCGACAAGCATGTCGAGACCGCCGCCTCCCGCATGGGCAACGCCGTCATCGACATCAACGCCACCCTCCCCACCGGCGCGCCAAATCCCAACTTCAAGCAGGTCTACAGCGAGGCCCTCGCCTCCACCTTCTACTACCACTACAAAATCCGCGAGGGCCGCGTCGCCACCGCGCTCGTTTTCGACGACACCAAGTTCGGCTCCTTCCGCGCCAATGTCATCGCCGGTGCGCGCCTCGTGCGCATGGACCTCAATGCCGACACCAGCGTGATGAACCGCAACCCCGACATCCGCCGCCGCTCCGTCGACGACAACTTCACCTACCGCTTCTACTGGAACAACCCCACCCAGCCGCTCCCCTATCCCAGCAGTGTCAGCTACGTCGATCCGATCGCGCGCACGTCGACCACCTACAGCGTCTCCAAGGTCACCGATCTCCGCAGCATCGGCACCCTGCGCGCCTCCGACACCGCCTTCCGCTACGCGCAGGCCGCGCTCAACACCAAGTTCTTCAACAACCGCCTCAACCTCATCGGCGGAGCCCGCCGCGACGCCGTCGTCGCCCAAAATTACACCGGCAACAACACCAACAACACTCTCGCCGACTATCCCGCCGACTGGGACGGCCACACCATTTACTACCGCCCCATCGGCCCGAAGGATTATTTCAACCTCAAGTATCAAGCCAAGGACGCCGCCGGAAATATCACCGGCAACGGCGCCTTCCTCGACGCCGCGGCCCGCCCGCGCGACGCCGCGTTCCGCCCGCTGCCGCAATACGCCAAGGATCGCTTCCGCGACGACTACTCCGCGCCCGAGGTCGACGTGAAAGCCTCCACCTACAGCTACGGCGGCGTCTTCCATCTCACGCGCTGGGCCAGCGTCTACGCCAACTACGCCGAGTCCTTCCGCCCGCCCGGCGCCGGCATCACCATCACCGGCCAGGCTCTCCCCGTCTCCACCGGCGAGGGCTGGGACGCCGGCCTCCGCTTCACGCTCCTCGACGGCCGCATCAACGCCTCAGTCGGCAAATACAGCGGCAAACAAATCGACGCCGCCTTCGACAACACCGGCAACACCCGCAAATACGCCAACATCGTCGACGCCAACCGCGTCGGCGACCAGAACCCCAACGGCCTCAACAACCGCGGCCTCACCCAGCTCTCCACGGTCACGTTTGATTTTTCCGACACGCAGAACCGCGGCTACGAAATCGACATCGTCGCCAACGTAACGAAAAACTGGCGCCTCACCGCCAACGCCGGCATCCCCACCAACCAGAGCGTCAACCCGCGCAAGGACGAGTTTGCCTACCTCGCCGCCAACGAGCCCACCCTCCGCCAGATCGTGCTCGACGCCGGTGTGGTCATCGACGCCAACAGCACCGCCACTGTCGACCTCAACGTCCCCGTCGCCAACCGCTCGCCCGACGCCGCCGCGGCCGCCGCCGCGTGGAATAACATCGTCGCCTTCAAGGCCACGACCGATCCCCGCGCCATCACCACGAGCGACCAGCCGAAGTTCACCTCGAACCTCTACACCGACTACCGCTTCACCCGCACCCTGCTCAAAGGCCTGCGGATCGGCGGCGGCGTGCAATACATCGGCCGCACCGCCATCGGCAACCGCGGCGCCGACACCATCATCAACCCCGCCAATCCCGCGACCGCCATCGACGACCCCAAAGTCGATGCCAACACCCGCCTCTACCGCGACGCCTACTACACCGCGACAGCCACTCTCGGTTACCAATACCGCCTCGGCCACAACCGCACCGTCGACCTCAGTTTCCGCGTCGGCAATCTCCTCGGCAACGACGACCTCATCTACATCGGCGCCGGCCTGCGCGCCCCGAACGGAGACATCTCGCGTCCCGACCGCATCACCGTCCCGACCACCTTCGTCTACCGTCAGCCCCGCTCCTACACCCTGAGCGCGACAGTCGGCTTCTGAACGGCAGCCTACGTTCGATCGCTCGAATCGTAGCGGAAACCGTAAGGTTTTCGCAGGGGTTGCTCGGCCTTTTCACACCGCCCCGTGAGAGCAGGGCCCTCACGTCACTTCATCGGCTCGATGTGCACCGACACATCGCTGATGGTGTGCGGCACGGAGGCGATCAACGCATCCTTCACCGCATGCGCGATATCGTGGCCCTCGCGCACGGTGAGCTCGCCATTCACACGCACCTGAATGTCGACCAGGTGCGAGAGCCCGCTCTTGCGCACGCGCACTTTGTCGAGCGCCTCCACACCGGCCACCGCGAGCGCGATGGCGCGGACCTCGTTTTCAAAATCCGTCGGCGCCGCCGTGTCCATCACGTCGCCCAGCGCCTTCGCCACCATCGCCACGCCGTTGAACGCGATGATCACGCACGCAAACAGCGCCGCCCAATCGTCCGCCGTTTCCCAACCCGGGCCGCCCCACAGCGCGATGCAGATACCCACAAACGCCGCCGCCGAAGTCAGCGCATCCGAATAGTGGTGCAGCGCCTCGATCCCGAGCGCTGTGCTGCCCATCTCCTCGCCGACCGCGCCCATGCGTTTCGAAAACCACATCTTCGTCCCCACCACGCCCGCGAGCAGCACGAGCGTCCACCACGCCGGCGCCTGATGCGGCGTCATGATCTCGCGCACCGCATGCACCGCGATCCACCCGGCGACCAAAAAGATAAACACTGCCACCGCCAACCCCGCCAGTGGCTCGGCCTTGCCGTGACCATACGGATGATCCGCATCGGGTGGTTTTGCCGCCACGCGGAAGCCCGCCCACACGAGCGACGACGAGAGAATGTCGAGCAGCGACTCCGCGCCGTCCGCGATCAACGCGTAGGTGTGACCGAAAATTCCGCCCGCAAATTTCGCCGCCGCGAGCACCGCGTTCAGCGCGATCCCGCGCAGCACGAGCTTCGCGCTCGCGTGGGCGCGGCTCTGCATGGCGGCATGGTGTTTCGACAGCGGCGGGGTCACTCCTTTCAGCAAGCGAAGAAGCCCGGCGCGCCGCGAGCACGCAATTGACCGTTCCGCCCGCCCTCGCCACATTTCCGCCGCCATGGCCGCGCAAACCAGCACCTCGTCCAACGATCCCGTAAAACAGTTTTCGGTCTTCTGCGAGAACCGCGTGGGCCGTCTCTTCGAACTCACCGGTCTGCTCAAGGACAACAATGTCCATGTAATCGCCATCACCGTGCTCGACACCACGGACAGCGCGATCGTCCGCCTGATCGTCGACGATCCCGACAAGGCCCGCGAGCTGATGATCAACAACGATTTTCCCTACACCGAGTGCGACGTGCTCGCCGTGGAGATCACCGACGAATCCGAACTCAAAGGCGTGCTCGCCGCGCTCTACGAAGCCGAGATCAACGTGCACTACGTCTACAGCTTCATGAAGCGCCCCGAGGGCAAATCCGCCCTCGCCATCAACGCCGAAGATTCCGATGTCGGCGCCCAAGCCCTCGGTCAACGCGGCTTCCGCACGCTGAATCAAACCGACATTTCGCGGTAAAGCGGCGCGAGTCCGGCCAGGTATTTCCTTGGCCCTTGGTCCTTGAATCTTGGACCTTCCCGCGCGGCTCCGCCGCGCGGGCCTCAGCTCTTCACTTCGGCCATCTTCTCGCCGTCGAGTTCGTAGAGACCGGTCATGTAGCCGTTCTCGAACATCGCGCCTACTTTGATCGATCCGTAAAACGCCACGGGCACATCCATCAGCGGCTGCACGCCGTTTTTCATCTTCACGACGACCCACTCGTTCATGTTTGGCACGCTGCCGTAGCAGCAGGCCATCGTGTTGCGCATGAGGAGAAATTCTGTGACGAGGCCCTTGTCCATTTTTACCGGGACCATGAAGCCCGTGACGACGGCCTTCTTGCCGTTCCACGCTTTCACCGCCGCGGGAATCTGCTCTTCGCCGGTCGGCGGCTTCGCGTTTGCATCGGCCGTGGGATCGAACGGCGGCGGGTTAAACGGATACGACGCCAACTGCTCGAAGCCGAGCTTGAGGTAACCGTTTTCCATCTCGGGCGGGCCCACTTTCTCGGGGGCGGTCGCCGGGGTCGGGGCCGCCGCGGGCGCCTTGGCATCCTCTGCGCGCAACGTCACACCGAGCGCAAGCGATCCGGCCAAGAACAGGGAGAAGAGGCGCGAGGTTTTCATAGCTTCGAGAGTAGTAGTCGAGGTGTCGGGTTCGTCAAAAAATTCTTTTCCGTAGAAGCAGCGCTTCCGGCTGTTCTATTTGGGTAGACCGCCGTCGGCCGGCTTCTCGCCGAAGTTCGCGCGAATGTAGGCGAGCACCGCGCGGCGCTGTCCCGCCGTCGCGATGGCGCCGAAGGCCGGCATGCCTTTCTGCTCGTTGCCGTCGGCAATCACCTTGAGCAACTCGGCGTCGGTCTTCGCGAGGCGCGTCTTGTCTTCGCGGAAATTCGCCGCGCCACCAGGGATGCCGCGGCCGTCGGGTTGGTGGCAGGGCACGCAGTAGAGGCGGTAAACTTTTTCGCCGGCGGCGACGACCGCGTCGGGCGACGACGTGGTAACGGCGGCTTCCTCTTTGGCGCTGAGCGCTTTTTCGTCGGCGCGCTGGAGGCGCGTGGTGTCGCCGATGGCGCGCGCGCCGTTGAGCAGACGGTTGGCGGTGTAGTAGGCCAACGGGTTGGCGATCGGCTGGTTGTCCGTGGTGCGCAGCGCCGCGACAGACAGCTCGTAGACAAATCCGGGCGCCAACTCCGCGAGGTCGAGCTCGGCGGAAAGTCCGTCGGCTGCGGGACGGACCGCGCTTAGGGCCACGCGCGCTTCGTCGACCCACGGTGAGCCGTATTTGTAGTGATAGTAATAGCGGAAGCGGTTCACCTCGAAATTCGCCGCCGCCGCGAGCGTCGCAGCGCTCATCGGGCGCGTGAACGTGAGACGGAAGCCGCGGTCGGTGATTTTCACGTCGCGAATCTCCGGGGAAACCTGGCCGTCCCACACAACACGCTGCAGGCCGTCGGCGCCCGCGCCCCAGCCGCCAGTCGCGCCGAGGTAAAGGCTGCCATCGGGCGCAAAGGCGCTGCGCATCACGCCGGCGAGCAACTTCTCGCCGCTCGCGTAAGGAGCGGTTTCGTTGCGGCCGAGAAACGGGAAACACACGCCTTGCCACGTGCCCGCGACTTTTTCCAACGCGGAGCGAATCACGAGCTTGGTGTAGTCGCCGGCAAATACTTGGCCGGCAAACGGCCCGAATTTTCCGCCCGTGGTGTCCCAAATAATTTCGCCGCCCGAGACGCCCATCGGGCCGTGCGGGAAAACGACGGCGGGGCCCTTGTAGCGCTGCCACGCCTGCTCGGTTGTGAACGTTTTCGGATCGAAGCCGGGCTCCCATTTCAGGCCGGCCACGTGGCCGTGAAAATCGCCGGGCGCGACGTGGAGCAGACCGCACGACGGTTTGTAGTCACCCTGGTTGTCGTTGACGAAAAAATCGCCGTCGGGGCTGAGGCCGACGCCGTTGGCCTGGCGAAAACCGGTCGCGAGCGGCGTGAGTTTGCCGTCGGGCGCGATCTTCACCGCCCAACCGCGCAACGGGAGCTCGGAGTATTGCCCGGTGACTTCGAGGGTGGCCGTCGTATCCAGTTTTCCGCGCACCTCGGTCGGAGTGATTTTGAGTTTGTCGCCGCTGGAGGAGAGCGAGACGACGCCGTAGAAATTGCCCGCCGGATCGCGCCGCAGGCCGTAGAAAAATTCGTGGTAGTTGTGCGAGATGCCCCACTGGCCGTTGATCGCGTCGAAGGTGTCGGCGCGCCCGTCGCCATCGGTATCGGCGGCCTTCAGGAGCTCGGGGCGGTGCGCGATGTAGACGACTTTGTCGGACTCGACGACGAGGCCGATGGGTTCGCTCAGGCCGCGGGCAAAACAACGCCACGCCCCCGCCGAGGTGCGCATCCACACTTCGCCGTAGCGCGTGGTCACGACCAGCGTGCCGGTCGGCGAGAAACCGACGGCGATGACACCGCCGCGCATCTCGGCGGGACGCAGGACGTTTTCGACGCGGTAGCCGGCGCGGACGAGCGGGGCGAGAAGGCTGAAGAGAAGCAGGAGGCGAACGACGGTGATCATGGCGTGGGCTTTCCGAAGAGAGTTGCGATCGTGAAGGCACCGGTCGCATCGCGCGTAAGCGCCGCGGCAGGTTGACCAGCGGTGACGTAAAACCATTTCGCATCGGCGCCGGAGCGATCGAAGCGGAACGAGCGCTTGAGGCCGGTGGCGTTGGGCAGCGCGGTGATCGTCTCGGCGACCGGTGCGCCGTCGATGGTGTAGCGGAGTTCGACGGCGGAATGGCGGAGCGTGTAGCCCTTGAACTCCACAACGGGTTCGCGGGTGGCGTCACCGCGACGAAGTGGCGCCGCGCCGGTTTCGCGATACACGATGGGGCCGAGGAGCACCGCGGGCTTGATCAGCTTGTTGACGGGGCGGACGTTCGCGATGTCGAGGTAGCCGCCTTTCCACGCGTAGTTCACACCGCCGCGCACCGGGTCGTAGCAAAAATTAATACCGCCCGGCAGACCGAAGGCGAAGCTGCCGGCACGCGCGTCGGGCAGCATGACGCGTTCGACGAGCACTTCGCCGGGAGCGAGCGCGGGTTGGGCGGCGAGGGCCAGCGGAGCGAGCGCGCCCAGCAGGGCGAGCACGCGGCGGAGTGACGGTGGAGCGTGGCGCATAAAATCAATAATTGCGGAACGGCCCGCGGGGTTCGGCGGCTTCCATCTCAGCCTGCCAACGGGCAAACCGGGCCTTGATCGCGGCGAGTTTCGCGGGTTGCGAAGCGGCGAGATTTTGCTTTTCCCCGGGATCGGCGGCGAGGTCGTAGAGCTCTTCCTTCGCTGCAACTTCGCCGCGTTTGCTGCGGGGCGTGTAAGCCACCCATTTCAGCGTGTCGACGCGCGCCGCCTGATAACCGTCGGGCCAATCCCAGAACATCTCGCGGCGCGGTGACGGCGCGTCGCCCCGGAGAACCGGCAGCATATCGTGGCCGTCGAAGGTGACGCCAGCCGGGAGCTTGGCACCGGCAACGGCGGCCAGCGTGGGCAAAATTTCCAAAGCGGTGAGAAACTCGTGCGTGGTCCGGCCGGCGGGAATCACGCCGGGCCACCACGCGAGCAGCGGCACCCGCAGGCCGCCTTCGAAGCCGGAGCTTTTGCCACCGCGCAGCCGCACCTCGTCGATGCGGGCACCGGTGCGGCCGTTGTCGGCGAGAAACAGCACGAGCGTGGTGCGGTCGAGCGCCAGCTCGCGGAGTGTCGCGAACACTTCGCCGATCGCTTCGTCCATGGCGGTGACCATGCCGGCGTATTTGGTTTCCTTGGTCGCAGGGTCGCGTCCGGGATAATATTTTTTCAGGTAGTGCGCCGGAACCTGCATCGAGTCTTTCTCCAAATTCGAGGCGGAGTGCGGCGCGTTGAACGGCAGGTAGAGGAAGAACGGACGCGCGCGGTTTTCCCGGATAAACGCGACTGCCTCGCGGCGAAACAACTCGGTCGCGTAGGTGCCGCGGTCGGCGGTGCTGAGGGTGTTGCCGCGAAACAGCGACGGCGCGCCGTAGCGCTCGTGCGTGTAGAAATCGATGCCGTTATTCCCGTGGCCGACGAAGGCGTCGAAGCCGCGCTGGAGCGGGAGGAAGCGGCGGGCCTGACCCAGGTCCCACTTGCCAAAGACGGCGTTGCGATATCCGGCGGGGCGGAGCACGTCGCCAAAGGTGAGTTCGCGCACGTCGAGGCCCAGCGTCATCTCCGGCGACACGGCATACTCGGCTTTCGTGTAGCGGTGACCGTAGTTCACCATGTCGTTGCGGATCATCTCGTAGGTGCCGTTGCGCTGCGGATAGCGCCCCGTGACGAGACCGCTGCGCGAGGGCGTGCAGACGGAGGCCGTGACGTAAAACTGCGTGGCGCGCACGCCTTCCGCGGCCATGCGGTCGAGATGCGGCGTGACGAATTGGGTCGAGCCGTAGCACGCGAGATCGAAGCCTTGGTCGTCACTCACGATGAGCACGATGTTCGGCGGCCGCGCGGGCTGGGCGCTGAGGGCGAGCGCGGCGAAGGCCAAACCGAGAGCGCATACCGCCAGACTTCTCACGGAGCGGGCGACACCTCCCGCCGGGAGCGCCTCGCAAGCGGAGGCAGGCGACAATGCGGCGCGGTCGGAGCTCATTTCCGCTTGGTCAGAAAAACAAAGGTGCCGAGCTTCGAGGCGGTAAGGACGTCGGGGACACCGTCACCGTTGACGTCGACGGCTTCGACTTGGGTGCCGAGCGCGGAGGCGTCGTCGATGAGTTGCGGAACGAATTTTGCGCCACCGGGTGCGGTGGCATCGCGGCGCAGGAGGAAGGCGTAATTGACGGGCGTGGCCATCGGCTCGATGTCGCCGGTCGGGCCGTGGGCCCAGCGGCGTTTGCCGGTGATCACGTCGGGAAGGCCGTCGCCATCGAGGTCGGCGAGCGTGAGGGCGTGCGGTTGGGAGAAGGCGACGCCATATTTTTTCTCCTCCTCGCGCGTGCCCATCAGCTTGTGTTCGACGAACGTGATCGCGCCGGCGGCGTCACGCTTTTGTTCAAACCACGCGAGGCCCCAGCCGTGGGCGTTGAGGGCGGTGACGACATCGGCGCGACCGTCGCCGTTGACGTCGGTCACGAGGATCTGCGCGCCGCCGCGGTCGGTGCTGAAAGTGAACGCGTGTTTTTTCCAGAGCGTGCCGGGCGGAGAATTTTTCGGCGGCTGCTCATACCAGCCTTCGTTGAGCACGAGGTCGGCGCGGCCGTCGCCGTTGATATCGCCGATGCCTTCACCATGATAGTAGTGGTTGAACTCGGCCTTTTCGGTCACGGGCACAAATTTCCACGGCTTCGTCGGCTCGGCCCAATTCGGCGCATACCAGCCCCACTGCTTGATTTTGTCGGCGGCGGTGTTGCCGGAGATCGAGACGAGCTCGGGTTTGCCGTCGCCGTCGACATCGGTGAAGAGCGGGGACTCGCCGAACACGCGGTTGGCAACGGAGTGTTTCTTCCAGCGCGCGTCGGGCTTCGTAGCCTCGGCGGCACCGGGGTTTTCATACCAAAACGCCTGGTGAAACAGCACGCGTCCGAGCACGAGAATATCGGGCCGACCGTCGCCGTTGAAATCGGCGATGAACGAGAACATCGAATTCGTCGGCGTCTTTTCGAGCTCCTGCGCAACGGGTTCGTAGAACGTGTGACGCGTCTTGAAATCGGGGCCCGCATACCAGAACGGTCCGGCGACGACGTCCATTTTGCCGTCGCCGTTGATGTCGGCGGCGTTGACGCCATCGCACCAGTATTCGGAGGTGAGCGTGAGTTTCTCGAAGGAAACCGGGCGCGCGGTCGGCGCGGCGTGGCTGACGGCGGTGGCGAGTGCGAGCAGAGCGGTGAATCGGGGGAGGCGCATGGGGCGTGGGGGTATGACGACTTACGCGCGGCGAAGGATGCACGGCGAGCGGATTGTTTCTCGCCATGGCGGGCGCGGGGCGCACAGTGGGCGCCGCTTCCATTTTACCTATGAAAACCTCACGTATGGTCCAGTTGGCGTTGCGAATGATGGCGCTCGTCGTGGCGCTCGGAACCGGCCGGTTGGTGGCGGCGCCCAACGAGGCGTTCCTCGGCCGCTGGGCGCTCACGTTGCCGAACGGCGCGGCCGGTTGGCTCGAAATCAAAAAGGAAAAAGGCTACTACGACGGCTCGATTCTCTGGGGCGGCGGCAGCGTGCTCCCGCTCTCGAGTGTGGTGGTGACTGAAGATACGGTGATCGTGACGCGCACGCGGGACGTGCAACGGAAAGATGCGGCCGGCAAAGTCGTCCGCACGCAGCAATTCACCGAGGCCATCACCGGCAAACTGGGCGAGGGCGATACGCTGAAGCTCACCCAGCTCGCACCGAAGCTGAACGGCACCGCTTACGACAGCGCCCAGTTCACCGGCAAACGCATCCCGGCGATGGGGCCGCGCCCCGACCTCAAGAAGGTCAAATTCGGCGAGCCGATCGCGCTCTTCAACGGCAAGGATCTCGCCGGCTGGAAACCGAAAGAGGACAAAGTCGAGAGCGCGTGGAAGGTCGAGGGCGGCGTGTTGTCGAACATCGTGCCGAAGCATGCACCGGGCACACCCGCGAAGCGCACCGCGAATCTCCGCACGGAAAAGGAGTTCGAGGACTTCAATCTCAAGCTCGAGGTCAATGTCCCCGCCGGCAGCAACAGCGGCGTGTATCTGCGCGGCATCTACGAAATCCAGGTCTTCGATTCTTTCGGCAAGGCGCTCGACTCGCACAACATGGGCGCGCTCTACAGCCGCATCACCCCGAGCGTCGCCGCCGAGAAACCCCCGGGCGAATGGCAGACCCTCGACATGACCCTGGTCGACCGCCACGTGACCGTCGTGCTGAACGGCAAGACCATCATCGACAACCAGCCGGCGGCGGGCTGCACGGGCGGCGCGATGTGGTCGGACCAATTCAAGCCCGGCCCGATTTACCTGCAGGGCGACCACGGCACGGTCTCGTATCGCAACCTGGTGTTGCGGCCCGTCGTAAAGTAATTCCGCCGCACGCGGCGACAGGTTCCCCCACCCCATGAAAACTCCCGCCTCGTCTTTCCCCTTGCCCGCTGCGGCCGTTTCGCGGCGGGAGTTTATCCGTAACGCCTCGGTCGGAACCGCGGCGATGGCAGTCGCGCCCTACGTGCGCACCGCGGAGTTGCCGCCGCCGAAGCTAGGCATCGCGATCGTGGGCCTCGGCGGCTACGCGGGCGGCCAACTCGTGCCGGCGCTGAAGCTCACGCAAAACGTGCAGATCACGGCCGTCGTCACGGGAACGCCCGAGAAGGGACGCCAGTGGTCGCAAGTGCTCGGGTTTCCCGAAAAGGCGATCTACTCCTACGACACGATGGCGCGCATGGCCGACAACCCGACCATCGACATCGTCTACGTGGTGACGCCGAACGCGCTGCATCGCGACCACGTGATCGCGGCGGCGAAGGCCGGAAAACATGTCATCACCGAAAAACCGATGGGCGTGTCGGTCGCGGAGTGCGATGCGATGATCGCAGCGTGCAAGGCAGCGAAGGTAAAACTCTCGGTCGGCTACCGCCTGCATTTCGACCCGTATTTCGAGGAGGTCGCACGGCTCGTGAAAGACCCGGCAGTCGGGCCGTATAAGCGGATGAGCGGCGGTTTTGGTTTCACGCTCACGCAGCCGCAATGGCGCGCGGAGAAGAAACTCGCGGGCGGCGGGCCGTTGATGGATCTCGGGATTTATTCGCTGCAGGCGGCGGGCATCGCGACAGGCGAAAAAGTGCCGGTGGCGATCGCCGCGAAAGAGCACGCGAAGAAGCGCCCGGAGTTTTTCAAAGACGTCGAGGAGACGATCGAGTGGGCGATGGAGTATGCCGACGGGACACGCGCGGATTTCATCACGAGCTACAATGGCGGCATCAACCGCTTCCGCGGCGAGTCCGACAAAGGCTGGGTGCAGATCGAGCCGGCATTTTCCTACAACGGGCTGCAGGGGGACTCGAGCAAAGGGAAGATCACCTTCGAGCCGGCCGTGAACCAACAGGCGCGTCAGCTCGATCACATTGCGCAGTGCGTGCGCGAGGGCCGCGAGTCGGACGTGCCCGGCGAGATGGGACGGCGCGACATGATCTGTATCGAGGCGATCTACAAATCGGCGGCGGAGGGTGGAAAAACTATCGCGATCAAGGTGTGAAAAGAAGAGCCCCGCGGTAGTGAACCACGGGGCTCGGACCGGCTGAAAAGGGCGGACTGAAGTCCGCCCTACTTTGCGGAGGCGCAGCGGAACCTCACCGCCACGTCGCGCGCCACGCGGCGAACTCCGCGGGGCGCACGCGGAAGCGGGCGAAGTTCCCCTCGTGCAGGCTCGTGAGCTCGCTCTCGGCCATCGTAGCGAAACGCGTCGCCTCGGCCGCGCTCGGCAACTCGGCCGAACGCGTGCGCACGAAGGCGGCGGCAGCGGGTTTGTCGAGCCCGCAGCGCAGCACTTCGCCGACGACGTCGATGAGGAGTTGGCGATGGCGCAGGCGAAACGCATCGGGCTCGCCGAGCACCTGGCGCACGGCGGCGTAGCGCGCGCATGAACGCTCGTAGGCCCACACGAAGACATCGCGCAGGTAGTCGACGCGGTTGAGTTCGTAGACGCCGAGGATGCCGTGGACGTAGTCGTCTTGCGGCACGTCGACGAAGGACAACGGGCTGAGATTGCGCTGCACGAGCGGGATGTTGGCAGCGAGGCGCGAGACGCGTTTGTTCACGTCTTCGAACGGCTGCAAATACGGCAAGTGCACCATCGCGAAGAACGCCTGCTCAAACGCGTCCTCGATGGTCGAAGCCGTGGCGAGGATCTGCTCGAAGTTGTCCTCGATGAGCGGCGGCGACTCTAGCGGCAGAAAGACCGTGCCGGTGATCGCGACCGCGCTCGTGCGCAGCCGGCCACAGGCGCTCTGATCAGGGAGCAAGTTGTCGGCGAGCGCCGCGTGAAGATTGCAGAGCGTGTAGCGGTTGAACCCGATCTCGTCGGCTTGGTCGGCGAGGAGCGCGATGGCGGCCTTGTGATTGAGAATCATCTGGGCCTCCTCGGCTTTTTTGCCGACGGCACTCTCGCCGAGCTCGAGCAGCCGTTGCGTCTCGAGGAGCGAGTAGGTGTTGCCCTCGAGGCGGCTGGAATTCCACGCGAGGTCGATGAGCAGACGGTCCATGACCTTGCGGAAATACGTGCCGGCCGGGAGCGCGGCGGCGTTGGCGGTCGATCCGAGCGCGGCGAGTTTGCGGCGGAGCGCGGGCGAGAGATACGCGGAGACATTGGGCCGGTAGTCTTCGAGGAACGACGGCTGATAGCCGACCGGACGGCGTGCGGAGATCGGGCGTGTGACACTGCGTTTGATTTCGAGCGCGGCCTCGGAAAGCGAAATCTCGTCGCGAGCGGACGCGTGGTAGGACGCGGACGGTTCTTCGACACGTGCGACGACGGCCCTCGCAGAGAAAGCGGGGGCGGAAAGAACTGCAGGAGCGGGCGGCTGCGGCAGTTGGTAACGTCTCCCGCCGCGATCGCTGAGTGCGGCGAGTTGACCGCCGGCAACGAGCGCGGCGAGCCGGCGCTGCAACGTGCGGCGCGGCAGCGGCGGGGTGACCCGTCCGGAGATTTCATCAAGCGAAGCCGGGGCATTAAGCCCGGTGACGGCGTCGAAAACCACCGTCAGCTCGTCGGAAGAGACTTGCTTTGGCATGGTGCAAATGTGGCGCAATATGGCCTATTGCGCCACAAAAATCGCATTTAGTGGCGCAAATGCACCGATATGCGCCATATAAATAGCAATATGCGATGCGACCAGACAGATGCGCCATTTAGGGGAAATCCAAAATCAACGCGCAATCCCGGCTTTGCCCGGCAGCACGGCTGCAAAGTCGTTGCAGTGGACTGCGCCTGGTCAGGCGCGCGAGGGCGGCGGTGAGAAACGTTTCAATTCGCGACGGACCTCGGCTTGGAGGGCGGCTTCGGTGGGGAGGTGGAGTTTGTAGCGGCTGGCGAAAATCTTTTTCTCCGGACCTTTGCTCAACGTGTATTTCACAACGGCGTCGTTTTTGTCGGTGCAGAGGATGAGGCCGAGCGTGGGATTGTCGCCGGGCGTGCGTTTCTCGCGGTCGTAGTAATTGACGTAGAGTTGGAGCTGACCGAGGTCCTGGTGGGCGAGCTTGCCGACTTTCAGGTCGAGGAGGACGTAGCACTTTAGAACGATGTGGTAGAAAACGAGGTCGATGTAGAAGTGGTCGCCGTCGAGCGTGAGGCGTTGCTGGCGCGCGACGAAGGCGAAGCCTTTGCCGAGTTCGAGGAGGAAGGATTGGAGCTGGTTGAGGAGCGCCTGCTCGAGGTCGGATTCGACGAGGCGGGGAGACTCGGGCAGTCCAATAAATTCAATGACGACGGGGTCTTTGAAGAGGTCGGCAGGCGAAAGGATTTCCTGGCCCTTGAGCGCGAGACGGCGGACGCCCGCTTTGTCGCGGCTCTTGGCGAGACGCTCGAAGAGGAGGCTGGCGATCTGGCGTTCGAGTTCGCGGGCGGACCAGCACTGCTGGATGGCTTCGATTTCGTAGAAGGCGCGGGCGGCGGGGGAATCGGCGCGGAGCAGCGTGCGATAGTGCGTCCACGAGAGGTTGGAGTGAAGCTGACCCGGAGCCCAAGATTCGCCACGCACCGTGTGACGAATTGGAGAAACAGGAACGAGAGAAGAAAGGCCACGCACTGCGTGGCTTTTCTTCGATACAGCAAAAAGGTCACGCAGTGCGTGACCTTTTTCACCGGTGAGCAATTCCGGATAGGCGAGGTAAAAAGAGCGGATGTTCTTGAGGCTCGATAGACCATAGCCGCTCCCATACTCACGCTGCAATCGAGCGGACAAGGCGTGCATGAGTCGCTCACCATAATCGGCGCGCTTATTACCCATTTGTTCTTCTTCGACGATTTCACGACCGACGAGCCAGTTGGCGACGACTTGGGTCGTGTTGACGGAGCGCGCGATTCGCGTGCGGGCGGATTCGAGGATTTCGCGAACGCGGGTGTAGAGTGGGCGGGCGGGGCGAGTCGTGCGGGGCATGGCGGATTGGGGCGAATCGGGCCGAGCGGAAGGGCGGGACGGAAATTACGGTTCGGTATCCACCGGCTCGACGGTGATGGCGGTCGCGAGTGTGTGGAGGCCGCCACCCGTGAAAAGGCCGCGGACGGGGCTCACGTCGGAAAAATCGCGGCCGCGGGCGACGACGATGTGGCCGGTGGCGACGAAGCAGGTGTTGGTCGGGTCGTAGTCGATCCAGCCGCTGCCGGGAATCCAGACCGAGACCCACGCGTGCGAGGCGTCGGCGCCGCGGAGGCGCGGTTTGCCGGGCGGGGGCGTCGTGAGCAGGTAACCGCTCACGTAGGCGGCGGGCAGGCCGTGTTGGCGCACGCAACTGATGAACGTATGCGCAAAATCCTGACACACGCCGCGGCGGTGCGTGAGCACGTCGGCGATCGGCGTCGAGACGGTCGTGGCTTTGGGATCGAAGGTGAACAGTTTGCCGAAGCGCGCGCCGAGAGCGGCGAGCCAGTCGAAGGCGGGCGGATCACCGGCATCGAGTCCGTCGGCGAGGGCACGCGCGGCGGGCAGGAGCGGAATGTGCGGCGAGGCGTGGAGAAACTGTTCGAGCGAGAAGTAGGAGCCGTTTTCGATCACGTCGGCGATCTCAGCGCGCGCGACGGACAGCGGCGGCGTGCTGCCGGGAGCCGGGAGCACGGGCTCTTCGCGGCGGACGAGGCTGCGGCTCGTGATGGCGAGTTCGTTGTGCGGCTCGCGCAGGGTGAAGAGATGGTGGCGGTTGCCAAACGTATCGGGCCGCGACGCGAGGTCGGCGGGTTGCGGGCGAATCTCGAATTCGAAGCCCTCGCAGTGCTGCACGGGTTCGTCGCGCGGCTGGAGGTGCAGCGATTGCCACGCGGCCGTGGCGGAGGAGCCGTGGCGGTAGCGCGTGTGGTGCGTGACGTGGTAGAGCGGCATCGGCGGAGGGGCGGGCTACTTCGGCGGCTCGGTGTGGATGAAGTAAACCTGCGTGAGACGGTCGCTGAGTTCGGCGAGCGTGATCGAGGCTTCGTTGAGAAACACGACGGTCTGCGACGGCGAGGCGGCGAGGGTCTGGGCGTCGAGGAGGAGCAGGCGGTTGACGAGACGGGAGACGGTGGCGCGGAGGGCGGCGACAGCGTGCGGGGCGAGATCTTCGGGCAGTGCGCCGAGGTGCTCCTGCAGACGGTCGGCGATCCAGCGGAGGCCGCGGGGATTTTCGGCGGCGGCGAAGAGCCACGTGAGGACCGAAGCGGATTGGAACGCGCCGTGGTAGGTCGTGCGGTAGCTGAAGAGCGAGTCGGCGAAATGCAGGAGCGTTTGCAGGCGAAACTCCGTGGGCGCGGTGCGGCCGAGGAGGTGGCGCGTGAGAAACACGAGCTGTTGGCCGCGCTCGAGGTGGCGGCCGAGCATGAGGAAACGCCACGCGGTGTCGTGCGCGAGCGTTTCGCCGGCGATGGTTTCGAGGGCGGTGAGGTGCGGGGCGATCTCGGCGGGCTCGGGGCACTCGGCGGATTCGTGCGCGGCACGGAGGTGGCGGAGACTGCGCCACGCCTCGGGGGGCAGACGGACTTTGGCTTGGTCGAGATTGCGGATGAGATTCGCGAGGTTGCTGGTGAGGCTGCCGTAGAGCGCGGGGTCGTCGATCGCGTCGTCGAGGAGGGCGTCGAGTTGTTCGAGCGAGGCTTTGGGCGGAATGGTGGCGCCCTGCGTTTCCAGGAGAAGGCGCACGGCGGCGTCGGCCACGGTGGGATCGAGCGCGGCGATTTCGTCGCGGAGGAGCGGATCGAGTTTCTCGAGGAGCCGCGTGAGGCGCGTGGTTCGCTCGAGGTAGCGGCCGAGCCAGAAAAGATTGTCGGCGAGACGGCTCGGGGTGTCGTTGGGGCGGTGGACGATGTCGGCCAGCGCGCTGACGGGCGGCGGTGGCGTGGGCGCGCCGGTGTGGAGAACCCAGGTGTCTTTGGTGACGCCGCCGTGTTGGAGCGTGACGATGGCGTCGTCTCCGGCCGGATGATACCGCGTGAGGCCGCCGGGCATGACGCGGTAGTCGCCGTCTTCCCACGTGACGAAGGCGCGGAGGATGTAGGGCGCGGCGCGGAGGGCGCCGTTGATCCACGCGGGCGTGGAGCCGAGGTGCACGCGTTCCTGACCGCAGAAAGCCCATGGACGCGCGCGGATATCGGCGGCGAGGGCGGTGCGTTCGGCGGCGGTGAGAAACGAGCTGAAGCGCGTGGTCGAGAGCGTGGAGGCGCGGAAGGTGGGTTTGACGACGAGGGTGTCGAGGTGCTCGAGCACGTAGTCGCGGGCCTCGGTCTGACCACACCACCACGTGGCGACGCTGGGCACCGCGAGTTTTTCGCCGAGGACTTCGCGACAAAGCGGGCCGAGAAACGCGAGGAGCGCGGTGGTCTCGAGGGCGCCGCAACCGAGCTGGTTAGCGAGCGCGACGCGTTGGCTGTGGGCGGCGTGCACGAGGCCGGGCACGCCGAGGAGAGAGTAGCCGTGGAGCTCCAGCGGATCGCAAAACGCGGAGTCGACGCGGCGGATGATCGCATCGACGCGGCGCAGGCCGCCGACCGTGCGCAGGAAAACCTGGCGGTCACGCGTGGTGAGATCGGCGCCCTCGACAAGTGGGTAGCCGAGGTAGCGCGCGAGGTAGGCGTGTTCGAAGTAGGCTTCGTTCGCCGGACCGGGCGAGAGGAAGACGACGCGCGGCTCCTCGCCAGGGCGCACGGGCGCGAGCTGGTCGAGCGAGAGACGGAAGCCGCGCAGAAAATCGTAGAGCCGCTCGACGGGCGCGCTGTGGAAAACCTGCGGGAGCGCCTGCCGCGTGAGGATGCGGTTTTGCAGCGAGTAGCCGAGACCCGACGGCGCATCGAGGCGGTCGCGCAACACCCACCAGCGGCCGTCGGGCGAACGCGCGAGGTCGACGGCGTAAGTGTGGAGCATGACGTCGTCGGCGCGGCCGAGCCCGACGCAGGGCCGGAGAAACTGGGGGTTGGCCATCGCGAGCGTGGCGGGGAGCGAGCCGCTGCGCAGGAGTTTTTGCGGGCCGTAGAGATCGCGCAGGAGCTCGTTGAGCAGATGCGCGCGCTGGCGCAGGCCGTCGCTGAGCGTGGACCAATCGTCGGGCGCGAGGACCAGCGGCACGACATCGAGCGGCCAGGCCTGCGCATCGGAGCGCTGGCCGGCGTAGACGTTCATGCTCACGTCCTGCTCGACGATGGAGCGTTGGCAGGCGGCGTGGGCGGAGCGGAGCGTGGCGGCGGGGTTGGCGCCGAGGAGTCGGAAAAATTCGGCCCACTGCGGACGGATCGAGCCATCGGCCGCGCGGCACTCGTCGTAACGCCCCGCCGACGGGATGTAGCCGGGAAAAGGATCGGCGACAGGCGCGGGTGCGGTTGGTGGTGAGACGACGGGCATGGGCCACAGGAGCTTTGCGGTCGTCAGGGAGACAGCAAGCCGCGAGCCGAGGAACGACTACAGCGAGAGGCGCAGGACTTCGTTGATCTTGCGGCTGATCGCACGACGACGCGCGGGTGTCACGCGCCCGATGATTTCTTGGATGCTGTCGCGGGCGATGATGTGGAAAAACTCACAACCGCATACGCTGGGGAAATCGAGGCCGTCGGCGCCGTTGAGCAGGACTTGGTGACTCTTGGCTCCTTCGGCGGGAACCCGTTTGGAACAGGCGAGGACGTTGAGGCGCAGTTTGCGATCATCAGCACACCACTCGGCGGCGGAGATCACCACGCCGGGATGAAGGTCGCGATCCGCGGCGTTGATGCGGAAGCGAACGATATCCCACTGCTCAATTTTCATCGAGCGGCGTGAAGGAGGGCTCGGCGCGGTTGGCCAACACAGTCAGTTCGTCGTCGAACTTGAAATAGCCGAAGGGGCGCGGTGTAGCGGGCTTGGCTTTGGCGCGCGCGGCGGCGACGGGAGCGAGGCGCACGAGACGGTCGCCGCGGCGGAGATAGACGGGTTTGCCAGTGACGGCGCGGTCGAGCAGGCGGCCGAGTTGCGAGCGGGCCTCGGAGGCGGTGAGGGCTTTGACCATGGGCGGACTGTGCGAGGGACGGTGAGTGTTTCAAAGACAAAAGGCCGAGTGGTGGCGATGGAAAGACGGGCGAGGTAAGAATGGTGCCGGGTTCGTGGGGGGCGCGCGATTTCCACGGAAGGCCAAACCGGACTCGCCACTCACCACGCGTCGAGGGCGCGGATGGCGAGAGGCGCAGGCGAGGGCGGAGCGGAGCCGGGTTCGGCGAGGATGACGAAGCGGGACGACGTGGTGGCGGGGGTTGTCGTGCGGATCACGATGCGGCGGAGGCCGGGGGTGGGTTCGTCGTGGGCGTGGAGGAGGCGCGAGGTGTCTTCGACGAGGAGCGTGGCGTCGGCGGGTTCGAGGATGCGGAGGCGCAGGGTGGCGCCGTTTTGCGTGAGGAGGGCGCCGTGGGGCTCGGGCGTGACGGTGGCGAGCGTGAGCCATTGCCAACTCGCGGTCGTGGCGCGGGCGGCGGTGGTCCATTCGTCTTGGAAGAGGACGCGGCGATCGGGCAGGAGCATGACGCCGCGACGGGCGGAGGTGACGCGGTCGCCAGAGACGGCGGTTAGGTCGAGCTGCGTGTGCGGCGTGGGACCGGTGGAAACGAAACGGATGATGGGCGCGAAGGCGGCGACGCGTTGCGGCGCGTCGTCGAAGCGCAGGAGGTTGTGGCCTTCGGCGCCGAGGCGGAAAATCGTCCAGCGGGGGCTGTCCTGCTTAAAACTCCAGAGCGTGGAATCGATCCCGGCTTGGTAGGCGGTCGAGTAGGACTGCGAGCCGGCGTCGACGGCCCAGCGGACGCCGTCGGCTTCGAAAATGAAGGAGCCGACATCCATGTGGCCGTGGGAAACGGCAGGTTTGCCGCCTTTGATCGCGACGTAAACGGCGCGGGGGTCGGACCACGCGCTGCGGTGGACCGCGATGGGCACGGGGCCCTCGCCTTTCCAGTGCAGCGGCGGCGGGGCGGCGGGAAGCGCGGCAAGTGCGGGGTCCCACCAGAGCAGCGCGAGCGGGAGGTGGCGCGAGCGAGGGTCGGAACTGGACGACAGTTTGGCGGCGGCGGCGAGTTGGCCGAGGTAGTCGAGCTCCCAACGGATCGCGGCGGGTTGGCGGAGGCGACGGGCGAACCAGAAGAGCGCGGGCTCGAAACCGCGGTGCGCGGAGGAGTCGGCGTAGTTGAAGGTGTCGCTGCCGGGCGCGGTGACTTGGTTCAGGTAGTTGGGCGTGACGAGGAAACCGGGAAATTCGTCGAGGCCGCAGCGGTCGCCGAGGGCGCTCTCCAGCGCGGCGAGCATGGCGACGTGGAAGGTGGTGCCGTAGGCCCAATACATCGGGCCCTCGGGATAAACGCCATCGGGCGCGTAGGCCGCGGCGGAGGAGTGCAGTTCGTCGACGGCGCGTTGGACGGTGCGCTGCGCGAGGGCGGGCTCGCGGTCGGCGACGGCGAGGGCGCCGATGACGAGGGCGCCGTGGCAGACCTGGTTCCAGTTGTTGGTGCCGCGGACCCACGAGAGATATTTGGCGGGCGAATCGAACGAGGCGCGCAGGCCTTTTTCGACGAGGGCGGCGGCGAGGGTGTCGCGCTCGGCGGGCGAGAGGGTATCGTAAAGCCAGTCGTAGCCGACGGCGACGGCGAGCGTGGCCTCGGCGGTGTCGAGGAAGACGGCGGGATTCCAGTCGGGGAGAGCGGTGAGCAGGCGGAGCTCGGCGAGCGCACGGTCGCGGAAACGGGCGTCCTCAGTGAGGCGCGCGGTCGCGGCGAGGAGGAGGCCGCGGCGCTGAATTTCGCGGGCGGGCTCGAGGATGGTGCCGGCGAGTTTGCCGCGACTGCGCGCAGTAATTTTGACCGGCGGGAGTTTGAGGACGGCTTCGGCGCGGGCGCGAATGAGGGCGAAGAGGCGGGCCGAGACGGGATCGGCGGCGGCGGATTCTGAGGTGGTGAGAGCGATACGCGCGCGGAGGGCTTGCCACTGTTCGGCGGTGGCGAAGAGGCGCGGGTGCGGCGGGAGATTTTTCCAGCCGGAGTTGGGAGCAGAGTGGGGCGCGGCGGAGAGCGGCACGAGGACGCTGAGGGCGAAGGCGGCGAAGCCGAGGAGCCGACGGACGGAGGAAAAGCGAATCATGACCGGAGGCCGTGACGCGTTCTGACCGGGGGAAATTTCGCCGCGCGGAGAAAGAAGCGGAGCGAACGGGGGCGATTACTTGGAGCTGAAGCGAGGAGATATCTTCCCACCCCAAACTCCAAGGCTGTCCCGTCGGCTTCGTCCTTTTTGCCTTCCCCGCCGGAGATCGACAAACCACCACCAGATACCACAACCTCGACTCATCGTCCGGAACGCCCCCCGTGGGCGGCTCGAAAAACCGAATCCCGTCACCCCGTTGGCCGGCACCTATCCTATTCCTTTTATGCTGCCGCGCCTTTCGCTCGCGCTCCTGGCTGTCTTGGCGCTCCCCCTCTTCGCGCAAAGCGCGGGCGAAGGCAACGAGTCGCGCGATGCGGCCGGGGGCACCAAGGCAGGCGAGGCACGTGAAGTCGCCGGGATCGAGTTGCGCTGGTGCCCGGCAGGACAGTTTCGCATGGGGAGTCCGCCGGAAGAACCCGGGCGTCGCAGCGACGAGGGGCCGGTGGAGGTGAGGCTTTCACAAGGATTCTGGATCGGCCGATACGAGGTGACGCAGGCTCAGTGGCACCGGCTGATGGGGCCATTGAAGCGCGAATTGGAGGCCGGCCGGGGCGACAACCTTCCGGTGTATTGGGTCAGCTTCGTGGAAGCCGAGGAGTTTTGCCGACTCCTGACAAAATCCGCGACGCTGCCGTCAGGCTGGGAGTTCCGCCTCCCCACCGAGGCGCAGTGGGAATACGCCTGTCGGGCCGGCACGACCACCGCCTATGCGCACGGCGACTCTGTTTCCAAGACCCAGGTGAATTTCGGGCGGCCGTTTCGCGGAGAGCCGCCGGGCTATCCGAACGGCTCAGCGACGCCGGTTGGCACCTATCCGCCAAATGCGTGGGGCATCCACGACATGCACGGCAACCAATGGGAGTGGTGCCGCGACTACTTTCACCGCCAGATCATGGGCGGAGTGGACCCGGACCGTCGCGAGGTGAAAGGAATGGTCAACCGCGACGGCTCCTCGTCCCGCGTCCGGCGTGGCGGTGGGTGGCCGGAGACAGAACATTTTTGCCGGTCCGCCGCGCGCCTTCCGTTCGAACCCGAACGGAGTTCGAACCATATCGGATTTCGAGTGGTGCTGGTGCAGCGTTGAACAGCCAGCTTCGGAGGAGGAAAAAAGGGGATGGTGTGACAACTGACAAAGCGCGTTTGAACGCGGCGGACTTGTGCGTGCCGCTGTGCCTAACGCGCCGCCCAAATTGTCTGACGCTGGCGGACGCGCCCAGCGCGGAAACGGGCGTCGCCGGTGAGGCGCGCGGTGGCGGCGAGGAGGAGGACTCGGCGCTGAATTTCGCGGGCAGGCTCGAGGATGGTGCCGGCGAGATTGCCGCGGCTGCGTGTGGTGATTTTGACCGGCGGGAGTTTGAGGACGGCCTCGGCGCGGGCGCGGATGAGGGCGAAGAGACGGGCGGCGACGGGGTCGGCGGCGGCGGATTCTGAGGTGGTGAGAGCGAGACGCGTGCGGAGGGCTTGCCACTGTTCGGCGCTGGCGACGAGGCGCGGGTGCGGCGGGAGATTGGCCCAGGCGGAGGCGGGAGCAGAGTGGGGCGCGGCGGAGAGCGGCGCGAGGACGCTGAGGGCGAAGGCGGCGAAACCGAGAAGCCGACGAACGGAGGAAAAGCGAATCACGACCGGAGGCGGTGATGCGTTCCGGTCGAGAGAAATTTAGCGGCGCGGAGAAAGAAGCGGAGCGAACGGGAGGGGCGATTACTTGGGGCAAGAACGAGGAGGGATCATCCCACCCCAAACCCCAAAGCCTGACCCCGTCGGCTGCTCCAAAGCCTGACCCCGTCGGCTGCTCTGACCCCGTCGGCTGCTCTTGCCGGTGGCGGCCAGGCTGACGAATCGATGCTTCTGTTCCATGAGGGTTACTTGGTTCTAGGCCATAGCCTGAAAGTGTGACCCATGTCCGGAGATTATCTGTTACCCATGTCCTCGGATCATACCCTTCTGCGCAACTCGCGCACCTCTCCCGCCTATATCTTCACTCCGGTCTGCTCTTTTCCCCGGACACCGATGGCCGGGCCCTGACCTTATGCGCGTGACCACCTTTTGGCCGCTCCGGCGGTTTTAGGACGCGAGTTGCGCAAAGAGCGCCTTCGCAATCTGCTCACCAAGCTTGGTCGTTTTCATGCTTGTGATGGAATCATCAGCCAATTTGGCAAACCAGTCATCGCCATTATTGGCATCAATAGTAATTTCGGTCGCATATGGTGCCGTAGAACCATTTGAAGTCCACTGAGGCGTCCCGGCTTGGTTCTTGCTAGACCAATATAATGAAGGACCACCTTTTCGGTCATTGTATTGATGCATCCGCGCGCTTCGATGAGCGACGTAGGCAAGTTTCTCGAGCCGCTTTAGACCTGGAACATCAATTCTTAACTTAAAAGCCCAAGTCATTGGCACATTCCTGCCTCCGCACAATTCAACGTAGTCGTCGATGTCTAGCGCAGAGTCGTAGCTTCTGAAGTAGCACGTGCCTCCCACTGCCTCTAACAAAAGGCCTAGTTTTTGCTCAATAATGGCCGCAAGCAACTGAACGCTTCGAACCCATACCTTCAGTTGGTTTTCCTGAGTAAGACGAATCTTTAGGACCACCGGATCAAATCCCTGCTTACGTTTGGCTGAGTTCTCTAATCCGGTTAAAGAGCCCTCGAGTTTTTCAAAGATTAACTCAGAAAACGACTGTAGATCGCCGGCTTCGTCAGATTCGCCTAGCGATTCGATGTATCGATCACGTTCTTTCTTCTTTATTATTACCGGCGGGTAGCCAAATCGAATAAGTTCGAGATTTGAAATTGCGCGTGCTGTCCGACCGTTGCCGTCTATGTATGGATGTATATGCGTCATCCACGCGTGTAATACGATCGACCGAATGGGGGCAGGTAACGATGGGTTTTCCTTAGACCATCGTTCCCATTGCTCCATTTGATCTATTATCTCTTTCCATGTTTGAGGCGGCTTATGCTTCGACCCCGTGATCTTTACAGGCTGATTTCGAAAAAGGCCTCCTCCTTCGCGCTCGCCTAGGATGAGTGAATGAACCTCCTGTAGTTGTTCAATGTCAGTCGGCTTGGCTCGATCTCGCGCTAAGTCTGCAATTCGACATAGCGCTCTATCTAGTGAAATGGCGTCACGGACGTATGCCGGATCATGCCCAGTAATTGTGATTCCTTTTAGAACAGCCAACTCTGTTTCACCTGCAGACAACGTGCTTCCCTCGATAGCATTCGATTCCGTAACTTGTTCGAATCGTTTCTCTCCGTAATAATCCTTTATGGTGTCTTCAGTCAAAGTTCCGGCTTTGCGGAGAAGGGCCACGCGCTCCTCAATCAATTTGAGCCGTTTCTGGATTTCCGCGCTTCCAGTCGAGGTGAGCTCATAAGGCGTTTCATGGAGGTTCAGCATGAACAATGGAGTTCAAATTTCGCTCCGTTGCCAATCAGGAACGATTGCGTGGCTTAAATTGTCGCGAGAATGTCGTTCAGCGTCGTGCTCGGGCGCAGCGCGGCGGAGGCTTTCGGGTCGTCGAGGGCAGCCAGAAGACGTCAGGTCTTGAGGCCTGTTGCCCAAATGGCACTGTAATTGAACATCCATGACACGTGGATCGTCTAACTTTGGTAATATGATGGGCCAACACGCAGGACAGAAAGAGGCCAAGCTGAAGGGGTCTAACTTTGCACTTTGCGCTTGCGCGAAAGCTAGAGGCGAAGCCGCGTAAGTATTTGGAGATGGGCAGCGCGTTTCCCCTGAGCCGGTTGGCGAGCGCCTGCCGCGCGAACCCCGATCTGTTTCGAGTCCATCGTGACCGAATGACAAAGTTGACCCTTTTCTGCCTCCTGCCTGATCAACCAAGCGAACTATCTGCTCGCTCAGCAGATCCGCCGGCTCGAACAGGATTTCCTGACAGAGGGTGGGCTGCGAGAACGGATGACGAAGGCGAGGCTAGAGAGTCGGGCTCGGCAGCAGCGAGGAGGCTGAAGAAATAGGCCCTATTGGACTTATGGGGCCTTCAGGACTGATGATCGTGGCATTGCAGGGCGGGATCAGCGCGCGACCTTGAAGGGGTCGCGGAGGTCGAGGGTGTGCGGATGCTCGGGGGTGATTTCGCGCGGCGGGATCGGGAGGGGCACGCCCGGCGTGTGGCCGTGCGGGATGAAACGCGCGAGGCGGCGGCTTTCGGCTTCGTAGCTGTTGACGGGGAAGGTCGCGTAGTTGCGGCCGCCGGGGTGCGCGACGTGATAGGCACAGCCGGCGAGAGCTTTGTCGTTCCACGCGTCGATGAGATCGAAGACGAGCGGGGCATCGACACCGATGGTCGGGTGCAGGCAGGACGGGGGTTGCCACGCGCGGTAGCGCACGCCGGCCACGAACTCGCCGTTTACACCGGTGGGCTGGAGCGGGACGCGCGCGCCGTTGCAGGCGACGAAGTAGCGCTCGGGGGTGAGGCCGGTGACTTTGACTTGGAGACGTTCGACGGAGCTGTCGACGAAGCGGACGGTGCCGCCGGGGGCACCTTCCTCGCCCATGACGTGCCAGGGCTCGAGGGCGTGGCGGAGTTCGAGCTCCATGCCGCGGGTGTGGATGCGGCCGTTGAGCGGGAAACGGAATTCGAAGTGCGGGGCGAACCACGCGGCATCGACGGGGAGGCCCCAAGAGCGGAGGTCGGCGGTGACGTCGGCGAAATCCTGCTGGCAGTAGTGCGGGAGCAAGTAGCGGTCGTGGAGATCGGTGCCCCAGCGGACGAGGCGTTCGGGCGTGTAAGGGTTGTCCCAGAAGCGCGCGACGAAGGCGCGGAGAAGGAGTTGTTGCGCGAGGCTCATGCGCGCGTGCGGCGGCATCTCGAAGGCGCGGAGCTCGAGGAGACCGAGACGGCCCGTGGCGCTGTCGGGCGAGTAGAGTTTATCGATGCAGAACTCGGCGCGGTGGGTGTTGCCGGAGACGTCGGTGAGGAGATTGCGGAAGATGCGGTCGACGAGCCACGGCGGCGTGGCGCCGAACTGGGACTGGTTCTTGGCGAGTTCGCGGAAGGCGATTTCGAGTTCGTAGAGGGAGTCGTTGCGGGCTTCGTCGACGCGCGGGGCCTGGGACGTCGGTCCGATGAAGAGGCCGGAAAACAGGTAGCTGAGCGACGGGTGGTTATGCCAATAGCTGAGCAGGCTCTGGAGGAGGTGCGGGCGACGGAGCAGCGGGGAGTCGGACGGGCGCTCGCCGCCGAGGATGAGGTGGTTGCCGCCGCCGGTGCCGGTGTGGCGGCCGTCGAGCATGAACTTGTCGGTGCCGAGGCGGGATTGGCGCGCGGCTTCGTAGAGGAACTCGGTTTTCTCGGTGAGCTCGCGCCAGGTGGACGACGGGTGAATGTTTACCTCGATGACGCCGGGATCGGGCGTGACCTTGATGCTGTTGAGGCGCGGGTCGTGAGGCGGGAGGTAGCCTTCGATGACGACGGGGAGCGCGAGATCGGCGCAGGTGGCTTCGAGGGCGGTGAGCAGGTCGAGGTAATCCTCGGTTGTGCGCACGGGCGGCATGAAGACGAAGAGGTGGCCTTCGCGCGGCTCGACGCAGAGAGCGGTGCGCACGATCCACGGCGTGCTCTCGTGCGAGGCGGGCGTGCGGTCGGCGGGCGGGAGGGATTGCGGGCGCGGGTCGTGATCGCCGGGGAAGCCGGCGGAACGGCGCAGGGCGGCGAGGCGGTCGAGCGCGGCGGCGCGGGCGGCGCCGGTGGGCTGGCGGTATTGGCGCGCGAGAGCGGCAGCGTCGGGGAGCGGCGGGAGGTCGAGCGTGGGATCGGGCGTAACGAGGTGGCGGGCGTCGGTGGGGGCGACCCACGGTTGCGAGTCGAGCGGGAGCCGGAGGCCCATGGGCGAATCGCCGGGGATGAGGAACATCGTCTCGGGCCGGAGGAACCACGGACCGCTGGCCCAGCCCCAGGGGGCGGCGCGCTCGAGCGGGAGGGCGTAACCGACGATGTGGTCGAGGCCCTGCTCGAAGATTTTCGCGAGGCGGGCGCGCTCCTGCGGATCGGCGAGGTTGCTCTTGAGCGGATCGACGTTGGACGGGAGACGGCGCTCTTTCCAAAGGTGATACCAGGCGTCCTCGTAGCCAGGGAGAAGGAATTTTTCGGCGACGCCGAGGTGTTGGGCGAGGCGCGTGCCGAAGGCGAGGGCGTCGGCGAAAGTGCGGCCGGCGGGCTGGGCGATATCGGCGAGGAGGGCGGGATTTTTCCAAACGGGCTGACCATCGCGGCGCCAGATCGCGGAGAAGGCCCAGCGCGGGAGCTGTTCGCCGGGATACCATTTGCCCTGGCCGTAGTGAATGAAGCCGCCGGCGCCGTAGTGGCTCCAAAGGCGTTTGATGAGGCCCTCGGCGAGGCGACGTTTATTCGGGCCGACGGCGGCGGTGTTCCACTCGGGGCCGTCCATGTCGTCGATGGAAATGAAGGTGGGCTCACCGCCCATGGTGAGGCGGACGTCGCGGGCGCGGAGGGTGGCGTCGATTTTTTCGCCGAGGGCGTTGATAGCGGCCCACTGGGCGTCGGTGTAGGGAAACGTGACGCGCGGCGTCTCAAAGATGCGCGTGACGGACATCGCGAAGTCAAACTTCACTTCGGATTTGTCGACGCCGCCGGTGATGGGCGCAGCGGAGGACGGCTCGGGGGAACAGGCGAGCGGGAGGTGGCCCTCGCCGGCGAGGAGGCCGGAGGTCGGGTCGAGACCGATCCAGCCGGCGCCCGGCAGGTAGACCTCGCACCACGCGTGGAGGTCGGTGAAGTCCTTGTCGGTGCCGGACGGGCCGTCGAGGGATTCGCGGTCGGCTTTGAGCTGAATCAGGTAACCCGAGACGAAGCGGGCGGCGAGGCCGCAGTGCCGCAGTGCCTGCACGAGGAGCCAGCCGGAATCGCGGCACGAGCCGGAGAGTTTCGTGAGCGTTTCCTCGGGCGACTGAACGCCGGGTTCGAGGCGGATGACGTAACGGACGAGGCGGTTGAGGCGGGTGTTGAGGGCAACGAGGAAATCGATCGTGCGGCGGGGCGTGCGGTCGATGCTCGCGACGAAGGCGGCAAAGGCCGGCGTGGCGGCGGTGAGGGCGTCACGGCGGAGGTAGGGCGCGAGCTCGACGGCGAGTTTGTCGTCGTAGGCGAAGGGGAAGTTCTCGGCGGCGGGCTCGAGGAAGAAGTCGAACGGGTTGTAGACCGCCATCTCGGCGACGAGGTCGACCTCGACGGAGAAGGAAAACGTGGGCTCGGGGAAGACGAGGCGGGCGAGGTAGTTGCCCTGGGGGTCCTGCTGCCAATTGAGGAAGTGCGGCTCGGGTTTGACCTTGAGCGAGTAGCTCAACACCGGGGTCCGGCAATGCGCGGCCGGGCGGAGGCGGATAACCTGCGGTCCGAGGCGGACGAGGCGGTCGTAGTGATAGGCGGTCTTATGGTGGAGAGCGACGTGGATGGCCATGGGCGAGGTTTTGCGGGTGGCGAGGTCTGTTTAGCAAAAGCCGGGCCGGAACCGCGCGGATGTTGCAAAACGGGGTTGGCGCGTGGGCGGGAGGCGCGGAGAGGGGCGGGAGGAACGGAGGAGCGAAACCTTGGGATGCGGCTTCGGCTGATTGCCTCCGCGGGAGAGGCGGGGTCGGCTGATCGCCGACCAGGAGGACGGACGGGTGGACGAGGAGCCGGTCAGGCTGACCGGGCTACAGGGAAGGAAACATTCGGCCGTTTCAGCCGTCTGAGCGAGGGTATGAAAACGGTCCCCTTCCCCGGTTTTTCGCGTGCGACCCGCCTGGGTGCGACGCTTGGCATCGTGTTAATGGCGGCAGGCTTGCGGGCGGCCGAGTCGACGTTTCCGGCGATCCCCGACGCCCCGACAGTGCCAGTGGCCCCCACCCTGCCGGACGCAGCCATCGTGCGGGAGCCGATGCAGCCACAGGTGAGCCAGGAAATCATCGAGGAGCGGCCGTCGGGGCAGCACGTGTGGGTGTCGGGTCACTGGCGTTGGCAAGACGGACGTTACGCGTGGATCGCGGGGCGGTGGGATCTGCCGCCGCGGGCGAATGTCGCGTGGGTCGAGCCGCGTTGGGAGAAAAAGGGCAACGGCTACGTGTTGGCGGGCGGTTATTGGCAGGAATCGGGACCGCAGCCTTATGTGAGCAACGTGCCCGCGACCGCGCAGGGCGTGCCGGCGAATCCGCCGCAGCAGGCGCCGGCCAACGCGCAGGCGGAGGTGGTCGTCATCCGCGAAGCCCCGCCGCCGCCGCCGCGCGAAATCATCGTCGCGCGCCCGTCGAATCACCACGTGTGGATCAGCGGGCATTGGGGCATCCGCGCCGGAAAACATATCTGGATCGGCGGACGCTGGGATTTGCCGCCACGCTCGGACGTCGTGTGGGTCGAGCCGCGCTGGGAACGCCGCGGTCACGGCTATGTTTTGATCAACGGCTACTGGCGCGAAGCGACGCCGGTGCGCGGACATGGCGGCGGCGGGCGCGAAGTGATCGTCGTGCGCGAGCCGCCGCCGCCGCGTCGCGA